>JANMPL010000192.1:0-3347 GCA_031369845.1 Chloroflexota bacterium | reverse complement strand
CCGCGGCGCCGGTCGACTCGTACGCCGTCGGGTCGTACATCAGCGGCGCCACCCCGATCGACTTCACCGGCGACATCAAGGAGATCGACGGGCGCCCGATCGCGAAGCGCGGTCGCATCCCGGGTCTCAGCCCGTCGCCGCGGTTGCGGCCCGTCGACCTGACGCCCTGGCGTGACGGATCCGGCTGAGGCTCACGACGCCCGGCGCGGCCCGACCGCCGTGATCGCCAGGAGCGATGGTCGGTGGCCTTGTCGGCAGATGGAATCGTCCTCGACGCGACCGACCATGTACGGATCGCCGCCAGCGATCGTCCGCGGGGGCGATGCCCCCTCTACGATGCGCGAGGGCCGCGATTCATCGCTGGCAGCGATCCCCCGACGACAGAGCGGGCTTGTGGTGCGATCCGTGCCAAGATTCAGCCGTGGACGAACCGAACGCCGATCGCGAGTCGGCCTACGAGCTGCTGCAGCGCGGGCATGACCTGCTGAAGAAACGCCATTACGCGGCCGCGGCCATCGTCCTTGAGCGCGCCGCTCGCCAGGAACCGGGCAAGGGATCCATCCTCGAGGCCCTTGGGCGCGCCCTCTACAACTCCGGTCAGCACCAGGGATCGCGCGAGACGTTCGCCGCCCTCCTCGAGATCGACCCGTCGGCCCATTACGCGCACTACGCGCTGGGCCAGAGCCTCAAGCAGCTCGGCCGGACGAAGGAGGCTCGGACGCATCTCCGCCTGGCCGTCGCGCTCAGCCCGAATTCGGAGTTGTACGCGGGCGCCCTCGCCAGACTTGGGCCGGCTCCCGAGAAACCGTGAAGCGCACCGTATCCTCGCACCTCGCAGCGCCCTCAACCGGACCGAGAGTCACGGATTCCTTTGGGTTCGGCCGCGATATGGCCCAGTGAAGCGATGGTGAGGCGATTCGACGTCGTTCTCAGACTCACAGTCTCGTTTTGGCTCGCAGGCGAGCCCTTCCGCCGTGGGCGAGAAGGAAATCCGGACTTAGAGTCTCGTTCCCGGCGCCGGCACGCCGGTCGGCAGCGCGTAATGTGGCCACTCAACCTCCGGCGTGAAACCCGTTCGGCGATAGAGCCCGAGCGCGCGGTCGTTGGCCGCCTCGACGCTAAGCTCGATCGTCGCTGCGCCGGCCGCCCGCACATAGGCGATGCCCCACCGCAGGAGCTCCTGCCCTAGCCCGCGACGCCGCCACTCAGGCAGCACCCCGACCCATGAGATGTAGCCGCGGTGCTCCCCATCGTCGGAAACCTCGTGGATGACCTTGGTCCAGGCGATCGGTCGATCAGGCTCGTCGCGCGGGCTGACGAACAGAATCCCGGCCGCATCGAAATCCGGCATCGCGATAACGTGGGCGATCGCCGGCTCCGAGAAGGGCAGCGGCGTCGGGTGGTCGGCGAACGATGCGTTGGCGAGCTCGATGAACGTCGCCAGGTCCGATTCCGGCCGAAACGCGCGGATGACGACGTCCCCGGGGAACGTCGGCGCCGGGACCTCCAGCGACGGCGCGAGTTCGAACATCCACAGGCTGGACTGGTACGTGAATCCGAGGGCAGTGATGAACCCGGCTGCCGGCTCTCTGTGAGTCGTGCCGTAGAGGACGAGGTGCGATAGCCCGCGCGACCGGACGAGATCCAGCGCCGCCGCCACCAGGCGCCGGCCGTGGCCGCGCCGGCGATGGTCGGGATGGACGGACACGTCGTCGTGGCGCGGCGTGCAGTAGCCGACGATCGTATTGCGGTCGGTGGCGACGACTGTGCCCTCGGGGTCGCCGGCCATCCGATTCACGGAATACACGACATCTCGTCGAGTGATGCCAGGTAGGAGGTCGACCGGGAGCGCCGCGTCGGCCACGGCGAGGATCGCCGCCTCGTCACCCGGTCGGAAGGTCCGGATCACACGGCGCCATCGCGTCTGAGTCGGTCGAGCCACAGGAGCGCGAGGATCGACTTCGCGTCGGCGATCTCGCCCCGTTCGACGGCGTCGATCGCCTCGCCGATCGGGACCCGCTCGAGCTCGAGACGCTCGTCCTCGTCCGGGCTGAGGCGAGCGTCGTCGGCCCGCCGCAGTTCGGTCGCGAGGTAGAGATGCATGAGTTCCGTTGCGAACCCCGGGGCGGTCCAGAAGCTCGTCAGCAGGCGGAGCGTCCCGGCCCGGTAGCCGGTCTCTTCCTCGAGCTCGCGGGGAGCGGCGACGTCCGGGTCCTCGATCGCGCCACTGTGGTCGATGTCGAGCGTACCCGCCGGGATTTCGAGCAGGATCCGGCCGGCCGGCGCTCGGTACTGGCGAACCATGAGAACGCGGTCCGCGTCGTCGATCGCGAGGATGGCAACGGCGCCCGGGTGGCCGACGACCTCGCGCTCGGCCCGCGAGCCGTCGGTGCGCTCGACGGTATCGATCCGGAAGGTCAGGTAGGAGCCGCGGTAGATCGTCTTCGAGTCGACGACCCGCTCGGTGAGGTCGAGTGGCCCCACCGGGCCCGCGCCGGCGGGCCCGGTGTGCTGGGTCATCTCGTTGGCGCGCGGTCAGGCCGCTGCGGTTGCTCGCGAGGAAACGAGGGACGCGCCGGACTCGGCGTCGAAGAGGTGCAGCTTCGAGAGCGGCATGTAGAGCTTCAGGTCGTCGCCGGGCTTGACCCGGTGCTCCGACCCGACGATCCCCACGATGTCCTGGCCGGCGGCCGTGACATGGATCAGCTCCTCGTTGCCGAGATACTCGACGACGTCGGCCTTGCCCGGGATCGTGACCGTCTCGGTCTCGTCCGTCTTCAGCTCGAGGTGCTCCGGCCGGAAGCCGGCGACGAGCTTGCGGCCGTTCACCGCCCCGACGGCGTTCTTCAGGCGACCCGGCAGGTCGGCGGACCAGCCGTCCGGGCCGGTGAGCCTGCCGTTGTCAGCCGTGACCTCGACGAAGTTCATCGACGGGCTGCCGATGAAGCCCGCGACGAAGCGGTTCTGCGGCCGGTCGTAGAGCTCCTGCGGCGAACCCACTTGCATGATGATCCCGTCGCTCATCACCGCGATCCGGGTGCCCATCGTCATCGCCTCGACCTGGTCGTGGGTGACGTACACGAACGTCGTGCCCATCCGCTGGTGGAGGCGGGCGATCTCGGCCCGGGTCTGGACGCGGAGCTTGGCGTCGAGGTTCGAGAGTGGCTCGTCCATGAGGAAGACCGACGGCTCCCGGACGATCGCCCGGCCGAGCGCGACGCGCTGGCGCTGGCCGCCGGACAGTTCCTTCGGCTTGCGATCCAGGAGCTTGTCGAGGCTGAGGATTGCGGCCGCCTCGTTGACTCGCTTCTCGATGTCGGACTTGGCGAGCTTCCGCAGCTTCAGCC
>JANMPL010000191.1:0-4145 GCA_031369845.1 Chloroflexota bacterium | reverse complement strand
TGCAACTCTATATGCACTCTAAATGCGAGGACGAGGTCGGCCCGGCGACCGGGCCCGCCGGACAGCGTGTCAAAGGGCGAGCCGGCAAGCGCCGCCAGCGGCAGCGGCATGACTTCGCCCCGCGCTCCCCTCGAAGCGCGGGGCGAAGTCGGTGGGTGGCTACGGCTGGATCGCCACCTTCAGTACGCCGTCACGGCGGTTGCTGAAGAGGTCGTACGCCTCGACGATGTCGTCGAGCGCGAAGCGATGGGTGATGAGCGGCAACGGATCGAAGCGACCCGACTCGACGGTGGCGATGAGCCGCCGCATCCGCTCCTTACCGCCCGGGCAGAGGGTGGTCACGATTCGGTGTCCACCAAGACCGGCCGCGAACGCGTCGTACGGCATTTCGAGCTTGCCCGAGTAGACGCCGAGGCTCGACAGCGTGCCGCCGGGCCGCAGGCAGCGCAGGGCGTTCTCGAACGTGCCCTGGGTTCCGAGTGCCTCCACGGTCACATCAGCGCCGCCACCGGTCAGCCGCTTGACTTCGGCCACGACATCCACCTGGGTGAAGTCGAGAGCGACGTCGGCGCCCATGCGCTTGGCCATCTCGAGTCGGACCGGGTCGCTGTCGACGCCGATGACGAGCGATGCGCCCATCAGCTTGGCGCCGGCCGTCGCGCACAGACCGATCGGACCCTGGGCGAAGACGACGACCGCGTCGCCGATCTTCACGCCGCCCGATTCGGGGCCGCTGAAGCCCGTCGAGGCGATGTCGGACAGGAGCACGACCTGCTCGTCGGTGACGCCGTCGGGGATGAGCGCGAGATTCGCCTGTGCCGATGGAACGAGGATGTACTCGGCCTGGCCACCATTGATGGTGTTGCCGAAGCGCCAGCCGCCCATGGCCTCGTAGCCGTCACCGTGGCCGCACTGGCTCAGGTTCCCGGACAGGCAGGCGCGACACTGGCCGCACGGCGTGATGGCCGGCACCAGCACCCGCTGACCGACCTCGAAGCCGTTGACCCCGGGGCCGAGCTCGTCGATGACGCCGACCGGCTCATGGCCGATGATCAGTCCCGGGCGGACGGGATACTCGCCCTTCACGATGTGGATGTCGGTGCCGCAGATCGTCGTGGTGGTCACACGGACGACGGCCTCGCCGACACCCGCGTGCGGCCGCGGGACCTCCTCGACTCGGATATCACCGGGGCCGTGGAATACGGTTGCGCGCATGGTCTCCGTTCCGCGGATCGCGGGTCGCGGAGTCTCGGCAACGAGGGTCATGGCTAGCCTCCAAAGTGGCGGATCGAGAGGCGGCAGGACGCTGCGCATCCCGGTTCACGCCTGTTCTTGAACTCACTCTGGAGGTGCGACTCGCTCGCGCACAGTGCCATAGGTCACCAGAAAGGACCAAGACATCGCGTGGCCCACGCACAACAGGCCATTCGTCACTTTCGTTCTCCCACTCCTCGAACGAAACTCGAGCTGATGCGATGCGCCCGGGGCGCTCGCGGAAGGTACGACCTTGGATCGGCCAACTCGAGCAGTAGGAGACATGGCATGGCGACAGCCGTTGATCCCTTCGCGATCCTGGAGCGCAAAGTACGCATCCGAGTGCGCGACGACGAGTCCCATCGGCGCCTCTCCGAGGTCGTGAGTGAGGTCGCATTCGCGGCGATCCACCCGGCACGCCACCTCGGCCTAGGTGGCTCGGCCTCTCGGGGCATGCTCGAGGACCCGATCGAGAGCGCGACGCACGCCGCCGTCGAGACCTTGATCACATGCCTCGAAGATCTCGTCGAGACAATGCCGCGCGAGGCGATCGACCAACTCGCAAATGAGCAGGTGGCCGCCGAGCATGGCATCGAGTAGGAATCCGGGCGCTGCCGGTCCGCTGCCCGAGGCGAGCCGCGCTCGTCATGGCAACGCCCTAAGGGCGGGTGTACTTGGTTCCACCGATGGCCTGGTCTCGAACCTGAGCCTCGTAATGGGTGTGGCGGGTTCGGGCGCACCGCACGAGGCTATCGTCGTCGCGGGTCTTGCCGGCCTCGTGGCGGGATCGCTCTCGATGGCGCTCGGCGAGTACCTGTCGGTCCAGAGCGCACGTGAGCTGTTCGCCAACGAGCTCAGGATCGAGGCCGGCCAGCTCGCCGCGTCGCCAGACGCAGAGGTCGCCGAGTTGCGTGGCATCTATGAGCGGAAGGGTGTGCCACCGCGCATGGCCGCGGAGCTGGCCGACCACATGGTCCGGAGCGACCCGGGCCTCGCCCTCGATACGATGGCGCGCGAAGAACTGGGCTTCGACCCGAATGAGCTCGGCGGGTCGGCCTGGGTCGCGGCGGGCACCTCGTTGGCCCTGTTCGCGTTCGGAGCCGTCGTCCCGCTGTTGCCCTTCCTCATCACCGGTGGCCAGGCTGCCCTCTTCGCGGCGGCCGGCCTCAGTGCCGCAGCCTTGTTCGGGCTCGGCGCGGGGATCAGCAGGCTTACCGGGATCCAGCCCGTTCGCTCCGGCTTGCGCCAGCTCGCTTTCGGGGCATCGGCGGCAACAATCACCTACGGAATCGGGGCGCTCGTTGGAACAGCGCTTCGCTGACGACAGAAAGGTCGGGGAGGCCTTCTTCCGAGGCAGCCGTCGATTGCCTGGGACTATTGTTGAGCGATGGTTGAAGCACCGACGTCACCTGCACCGATCGTCGCGGTCGGCGTCCCGTTCGCCCTCGGCGGCTGGCTACCCGGACGTGAAGGCGCCGTGGCTGGGATGACCACCGCGCCAGCCGGTCTTCGGGCACACGGTTTTCTTGACAAGGTCGCCTCGGGGATCTCAGATGGCAGTCCCCTCAAGGACGCCGGCGATATCCCGATCGAGCCGGCCATGCGCGAGGACGCGGATCGCCGCGCGAAGAATCGCGGCTTGATCGTGGATGCGTTGCCGCGGATACGTGACCGACTGGCAGACGCCCTCGACGGCGCCGGTCCGGATGCCCGGCTCCTCCTGATTGGGGGCGACTGCACAGTTCACGCCGCGGCCCTCGCCGCCCTACGTCGGATGCGACCGAGAGCTCGCATCGCGCTCGCCTGGTTCGATGCGCATGGCGACTTCAACACTCCAGACACGACACCGTCGGGAGACGTCTGGGGTATGCCCTTCTCGATGGCCTGCGGCAGGGGCGACGCCGATCTGCTCGCGGCCTGCGACGCCCCGACGGTTCGCGAGGAAGACTGCGCTTTGGTGGGCGGACAGATGCTCGATGAGGAGGAGGCTCATCAGCTGGCCGCAAGCCGAATCGCCCACTTTGGCCCCGGGATGCTGTCCACGTCGGCAGGCTTGGCGGCGCTCGAGGCTTGGGCTTCGGTCGTCGCGCGATCGATCGACGGCTTCTACATCGCCGTCGACCACGACTGCCTGGATGCCGCCGGGGGCTGGGCAGTGACAATGCCGGAGCCGGATGGGCTGAGCCTCGAAACGGCGATCGCGGCCATCGGCGTCCTCGCCCAAGCTGCACCAGTCCTCGGCTACGGTGCTACGACGATCAGCCTGCCAAATGGCGATGTGGCCCGAACGGTCGATGCCGCTGCCGCCCTCGCGTGCGCTGCCTTCCGGCCTTTTCAGCAGGCGCACTGATCCAGCGGCCCGAGCGAGAAGAGGTCGACATGAACACGGTACAGCCGGGCATCAGGCGTACCTATCTCCAGCAGCCACGATCATCTCTGGAGGCCCGGCAATGACCGATGAGCGAAACATCCCCGACGACACGGGCAGCGCCGCGATGCAGGCCACACTGCCCACCCGTCCTGGCCTTCTCCGTTCGCTCGCCCACCGCCTGGCCGGTGACTCGGGCGAATTACCAGTCGAGGGGCATCTTCCGTCGCTCGACGGTGCGACCAGGTGGCTCAACTCGGAGCCGCTGACGCCACAGGGACTCCGCGGGCGGGTCGTCCTGGTCGACTTCTGGACCTACACCTGCATCAACTGGTTGCGAACGCTGCCGCGTTCGCCAATCACTTCTGGCCGGCGCTGTACATCGCCGACGCCGAGGGCCGGATCCGGTACCACCACTTCGGCTAGGGCGAGTACGCGATGGCCGAGATGGTTGTCCAGCAGCTCCTGCTCGAGGCGGGCGCTGAAGGCGTCGATCCGGACCTCGTGTCCGTGGAGCCCGAGG
>JANMPL010000258.1:0-21204 GCA_031369845.1 Chloroflexota bacterium | reverse complement strand
CAAGCTCGCGATTGTCTTCGCTCAGTTCGCGATCATCTTCGGTTTTGCGGTCGCCGGCACGATCTTCCTTGGCCTCACGATCGCGTCGCCGATCGTCGTGCCGCTGGCGGAACGCCAGGATGTCGCGCTGTCGGCGATGGACCTGGCGACCGCGGGGCAGCTGGGTTCGATGTGGTGGTTGTTCGCGGTCGGCATGGTCTTCAGCTTCGGTGCCGCGCTGGTCACGCTTGGCAACCTGATGCAGCGGCTGGCCGCGCCGCCGGAGGCCTAGTCGCGACGCCTCGGCGGCTGTCGTGCGGCGTGGACCTGGGCGATCCTCGCTCCGACGAGCGCGATGAACTCCTCCGCGCCGGCGCGTGCGCGCTCGTCATCGAAGCCAACCGTTCCCCTGGATAGTCGACAGCGGAGCGCCTCATCGATCAGCCAGACCCAATCGGGCAGCCGCTCGCGCGCCCAGGCCGCCCCTTCATGTTTGAAGGCGTGGGCCTGGGTCTCGACGGTCCGCAATGCCCGGCAGATCGTCACGACCGCGTAGGCGCGCGCGCCGGGCGTGGCTTCGCGGAGACTCTGCCGAGAGATCTGGTCGGCGTACCGCGCCGCCGCGGCCACGAACTCCGCCATCGAGATCGGCGGGACCAGCGACGCGGCCGGCGGCCCGAAGAGAACGACGCCGGTCTCGCGGATCAGGTACCAGTTCTGGAGCCACTCGACGACGCGATCGTCGCGGAGGTGGAACGGTTCACCCGGGCTGATGACCGCGAGGCGAGCGGCGCTCGTCCGGAACGACCACAACGCTGCCTTGCTGATGTAGACGATCTCCAGCCGGTCGTTCCAATCGGGATGCGCGCTCACGAATGCATCGTGGACGCGCCCCAGACCCTCGAGGTCGAGCTTTTCTGGATTCCTCGATGTCACGGCGATCAGATCGAGGTCGCTCACCCCCGGATCGAAGCCGCCGGACACGTACGAGCCGTACAGATAGACCCCGACGAGCTCATCGCCGAGAACGGCCTGGGCGCTCGCGACCAGCCCTTCGAGCAGCGAGTCGACGGATGGCGACGTCATCCGCGCCGCTTGAGCGAACGGCCTTGAGCGTCGCGGGTCCGGGCCATGTTGGCGCTCGCGAAATGGGCCTCTATGAGCGCCAGGGAGGGCATCGGCGCAGCAAACGTGTCGCCCTCCGCGGCGAGCTCGCCGACGAGCCCACGAAGCTCCTGGTCGCGGCCCGCGTACGCCCGGATCCGGCGGCCGGTGGAGTCGAGGACGCGCCGGGCGCTCAGGTAGTCGCCGGCCCGATTGAGGCGAACGGCCTCCTGGCGAGCCCGCGCAGCAAACTGCGTGGCGACGGCCCGGTCGACATCGGTGTCCCGTTCCTGGGTGTCGTTCGCGGCGTCGTCGGCGTAGGCCCACGAGAGGCGCGCGTCTGGCTGCGTCGCCCGACCACCGGCGGCAAACACGCCGTCGCGGTCCATCAGCCCGATGATGACCCCGGTCTCGCGGCCGATCTCCCCGTACGGGAACGTCATGCGGAGAACGACATCGATGACCTGCTCCGCGACGAGATCGCCGAGCCCGATGACGGTCCGGCTGCCGCGCGGACGTGTCGGCTGGGGCGAAATCGCCTCGACCCCGACGTCCTCCGCGGCGACGACTTCCAGCTCGACGTCGCGGGCGACGATCTCGAGGGTCTCGCCGACCTCGCTCGTGATGTGGTCGCGAATCGTGGCCGCATCACGGACGAAGTAGAAGTGGCCCCCGCCGGCATCGGCCATGCCCTGGAGGAGTACTTCATCGAAGTCGGCGCCGACGCCGAACGTCGTCGTCGAGACACCGCGAGCGCGGAGTTCGGATGCGTGTTTCGCGAGCTCGACCGGATCGGTCAGACCCTTGTTGGCGAGCCCGTCGGTCAGGACGAGGCAGCGGTTGACGCCGTCCGCGGCGAGATGACTCGCGACCTGCTCCGCGCCGCGGAACCAGCCCTCGGAGAGGTTCGTGCTGCCGCGGGCGTCGATCGCATCGAGTCGGGCGATCGCGTTGCGCCGGGCCTCAGCGGAGCCGGGGGTGCTTTCGACCACGAGATGGACGACGTCGTCGTACACGATGATGCTGAACCGATCGCGCCCGTCGAGATGCTCGAGGGCGGCCGCGATCGTCCGCTTGGCCAGCTCAATCTTCTGGCCCGACATCGAGCCCGACCGATCGAGCACGAACGCGAGATTGACCGGCAGCCGATCGCGCTCGCGGGTCGCCGGAGGCGCGGTTACCTGGACGAGGACGAAGCGTTTGCTCCGATGATGCGGCCGGATGAGGCGCCGATCGGCGCGGGCGGTGATGGCGGGTTGGGCAGTCATGACGGGTCCTCCTCGAGGAGATCGCGGGCAATCGACACGAGCCGATCGACCTGTTTGGCAAGCGGACGCGGGAGCGGCCGGCGGACGTGGAGTTCGATGTCAGGGGCGAGTGGGATACGTTCCCACTGGGAGCGTTCGAAGCTGCGACCGGGCGTCGGTTCGACACTGAGGGTGTTCGGCGCTGGGGCCTCGGCGACGGATTCGGCGGCGGATTCGGCGGCCACGGCGTGGGCCCTCATCAGGGGCGCTTTGACAGGCAACAGGCGGTTCGGCTGGACCTGCGGCGGCCCGAGGACGCGCCGGATGTAGTCGAGCGCGGAGTCCTGGGGATCTGCCACCGCGGCCGGCTCCTCCGCGAGCGTCGCGATCGTCGTATCGTCGAGCCCCGCCAGGCGCTGCCGGATCTCCGCTAGCGGCAAGTGCTCGCGCTGGAGCTTGCGGACCAACCGCAGCCGCCCGAGGTGCGTGTCGTCGTATTTCGCGCCGGGGCCTGAGGCGCCAGGGGAGGGGAGCAGCCCCTGCGACATGTAGTACCGGACGGTGCGGGGGGTGACGCCGGCCAGGTCGGCCAGCTCGGTCAGGGAGTAACGGGGATCTTGGGGAGCCATTGCCGAAAGATAACAGTGTGACGTAACACTGTCAAGTTACGATGGCTCGTCGAACAACGCCAACTCCTCGGCGTCCGGTGGCTGGAATGACGCCGCGAACCGCTCCAGATCCGAGCGGCTGATGGTCACGGCTCCAACCTCGCGTACCACTCGGCCCTCCAGGCGGAGCGACAATTCATCGAGCGGGACGCCCAGGTAGTGGAGCTCGACGGCCGCGCCGATGGTCCGAGCACCGGTTCGCTTCTCGTCCCGATCGGAGCGAAGCCAGAAGCCGAACTCAAGGATCACGCTTTGACCGAGGCGCAGGAGCTCCTGCGTCAGATCCCACAAGACCCGCTCCAGGCGCTCTCTCGCCGGCTCATCCCACAGGTCGATGCCAAGGCCAGCCATCCACTCGTCGGGCGAGAGGCGCACGGCTCCGAGGTTCGCGGCGAGCCGTCGCGCTTCTGTGGTCTTCCCCGAGCCCGGCAGCCCGCACATCAGCACGAGACGCGGGATCGGTGAGGTCATGAGCTAACGGTAGCCCGCCCTTCGGACATCCTGCCATCGACGATTCGAGGTGCGTTTAACCAAGCGAAATGTTTTCGTTTGAATGGAACTACCCGGTTTCGGCCTACGAGGAGGAGCGAACCGGCGTCGTGCGAACTCGGACGGTTTCGCGCAGCCTCGCGATCAGCTTCCCGGCTTCGGGAGCTCCATTCCAGGCGGCAGCTGCGTCACCGCCAGGATATTGTCCTCGCTGTCCTTGAACCACGCGGCCCCGCCACCATCCCCGGCGCCACGGTCGACGCCGTTTACGGTGTTCGGCCCCTTGTCGCCCATTGCGTAGTCCTCGAATACGACGCCCGTGGCGCGCATCTCGGCCATGGCCTTGTCGATGTCGTCGACGACGAACGTCGCGATCGTGTGCTTACCGGTCCCCGCAAACTCCGTCTCATAAATCGTGAACGGGACGCCGCCAGGTGCGTAGACGGCTCCGCCTGGACCCATGTCGGTGACCGGAGTCAGGCCGAGCTTCTCCTCGTACCAGCGCTTGGCGCGTTCGAAGTCCTTCGCCGGCACACTCGCGAACATCGGGGGCTGAGCGACCATCGAGTAATCCTCCCTGACCGGCTGTGATGGGACGAGGCTACATCAAGGGCTGAAGGATCCCATCTCGCCGTCGGCAACCCGACGCTCGTCGGAGCCGTCCGGCGGCAGGAGGACGATGCCAACGACGCCATCAGGGCGAACGAGCGGCAGCATGAACGAAGCACTGTCGGGCGCCCAGAACCGATGACTGAGAGCGTACTGGTCAAAGTACGGCAGGAGCTCCAGCGCGAACTTCTCCGACACGCGGACCTCCCGTGAGGATCGGACCGATCCGCTCGCGACGTCAACAAAGACGAGATGGAGGGCGTAGCCCGACGACGTCGCGGCCGGCGGGAAAGCAACGCGTGGAATAGCGTCTCCGACCGAGGCCACCTCGTCGTCGGGCCCAGGAATCCGAAGCGTCGCGATCGTCTTGCCGTCCGGTGACCAGAAGAACGCCACGTTCGTCCCACCGAGGAGCGTCCGGACGGAGCCCGATGTGACGTCGACGACCCGAAGCGGCCCGATGGGTAGCGCGACCGGCGGGCCCGACGCATCCACAGCGATGAACGCGAGGCTGCCGCCCATCGGCGAAAAGCTCACCGCCGCAATGCCCGCCACCGGGATCTCGTGACGGTTGGCGCCGTCCCGCGACTCGACGACGATCGACGCCGACCCAGCGCCGGTCGAGACGACATACGCCCGATGACTTCCATCGTGGGTCACGGCCGGTGACCGGAAGGCGCCGGGCGCGGTCGCGGTCGGTGTCCCGGCGGCCCCGTCGAGCCCGACCTCTCCAAGGAACGCTCCCGGCCCACCGCCTCCGATGTTCACGAAGGCCCGGGCGGAATCGGCCCAGTCCCAGTAGAGCGGCGCGCCCTCGCGGATGATCGCGCCGGGGGAGCTGGCGTCGGCCGGTGCGACGCGCAAGGCAATCCCCTCCGATTCGGTCGTGAGGAACGTCACCTGCCGGCTGTCGGGTGTCCAATAGAGGTAGAAGGGCGGCCGATCGGGGCTCCGATAGATGGCGGTCGGCGCGGTGGCGGCGGTCGGGTCGTTGGCATTCTCGCCGCGGGCCTGGATGACGTAGACCCCGCCGTCGTTCGTCGTGCCGCCGATCGCCGCGATCCGCGTCCCGTCCGGGGACCAGGCCGGGAACACGAAGCTGACGCCCTCGAGCGGATGGGCGACGATGTTGCCGCCTTGGACGTCCATCGTCGACAGTGCCCCGGCGGCGTCAACCACGGCGATGCGCGTCGGCGCGGGTGCGCTTGAGGAGCGGCCGATCGTTCCGAGCAGTCCGCTGACCTGGAGCGCCGCGAGCAGGCCAATGGCCGCAACGAGGGTCAGCGCGACCGCGATCCGGAGGCGGCGACGCGAGCGGGGCGGCGTCGGATCGTCCGCCGCGAGCCCCGGCTCCGGAGTGAGCTGCTCCTCGTCCATCACAGAACGATACGGCGCGGTTGCCCGGATGGGTTCGGCGTTGGACACCCGGCGTAGAATCGAAGGTCTCCCGACCCGCCCTCGAGCCGGCACCTTGCCGCTCGGACGGGCCCAACGCCGTTCAAGGAGGCATCTATGAACGCGTTCCTGGTCGACCTGGAGAACAAGCCCGGCTCGCTCGCCACCGTGGCCGAGGCAATCGCCGCGAAGGGCGTCAACATCCTCGGAGTGAGCGGGACGACCTGCTCGGACGGCGGTCGTGTGGCGATCATGACGGCCGACGACGCCACGACGCGGGCCGCGCTCCAGCAGAAGAAGATCTCGTTCAAGGAGATGGAGGCAACCGAGACGAGCCTCGGCCACACGCCCGGAACGCTTGCGAAGGCGGCCCGTCGCCTGGCCGAAGCCGGCGTGAACATTGAGGCGATCTTCCCAACGGGCATGTCGGGTGGCGACGTCTCCGTCGCGTTTGTCACCGACAACCCGACGAAGGCCAAGGAAGCCCTCGGCGTGGCGGGCATCCGCCGCTGACCGCGCGCTCGGCTCCCTCGTCAGTCACGCACCTGGCCAAATATTCCTCCCCGGACTGTTAAGCGCAACAGTCCGGGCCGAAACCGCTCCGGACGGGCAGTCCGTTAGTCGATCACGGCTGATTCAGGCAGTTCTGAGTGGTTTCGGGGCCTTGTAACTGCGCTACGAGTCCTGGGGTGGATATCTGGCCAGAAGGGCCCGGGGCCGAGCTGCTCGTTCGAGTCCCTTGTCCAGCGCCGGGACGGTTAGATGACGATGGTCGCGACTCGACCAGCGAAGGGAAGATCACGTCGATGGACGCGAAGCCGTTCACAACCGCAAGCAAAGCATTGGAGTCCATCGTGACCACCGCCTTCAACGTCGAAGCCAAACCGAGCAACAGCGGCCCGTCCGAGTCCACGAAGATCGCCGCGACCGTGGTGGTCGGCCTCGGTCTCGCCGGGTTTCTCGTCCTCGTCGGCATCACGTTCGTATCGCTCGCCATCGCGTTTCCGATCGCAGTCTCAGTGTCGCTCGTGACGATCGTCAAGCTCATTCAGCGCATCGACCGCGCCCCCGCCGCGTAGCCCTCGCCACGCAACCCGCCCTAACAGCCGCCGGTCCAGTTCGGACCGGCGGCTTCTTCGCGCGTCCGGCCGGTTGCTACACTGTCGCGACTCTTCCGGTCCGAGCCGCGGGAGCGCGAATCCGAGCATGAACGCGTCCGTCACCGCGTCCCCCGGCCCGATCGAGTGGCTGGGCCAGATCCAGGGCTCCATCGACGCCGTCGGGGGCAAGGCGGCCTCGCTGGATCGGCTCGCCCGTCTCGGGTTTCTCGTGCCGCCCGGGTTCTGCCTGACGACATCGGCATTCGCCTCGCACATCGCGGCGATTTGCGACGCGACCCCGCTGAGCGACGCGCTCGCCGCGTTGCCCGACGAAGCGGCGCGCGAGACCGTCATCGACCTTGTCCGTGAGACGCCGGCGCCGCCACAGATCTGCGAGGCGTTGAGGACTGCCCTCGCCCAATTAACCGCGGCGGGCGAGACGTCACTCGCCGTCCGCTCCTCGGCGATCGGCGAGGACGGCAAGGCCGCGTCGTTTGCTGGACTGCACGACACGGAGCTCGGTCTCGTGGCCGACGATGTCGAGACCGCGGTGCGGCGTTGCTGGAGCTCGCTCTGGAGTCCGGCAGCACTGGCCTATCGGAAGCGGCGTTCGCTGCCGCTCGACGGCGCGGCGATGGCAGTCGTCGTTCAGGCGCTCGTCCCGGCCGAGGTCGCCGCGGTAGTATTCACCCGCCACCCGGTCACGGGTCGGGACGACCAGCTCGTCATCAACGCCCTGCGCGGCCTCGGCGAACCGATGGTGTCTGGCATGGCGACGCCGGACACCATCGTTGTCGACAAGGCAAGCGGCGACATCCGCGAGTTCAGCCGGGGCGACGACGGCGAGCGGCTGCTCGCGACCGACGGCGGCGTGACGCGGGTCGCCGATCCTGCCACCGGGCCCGCACTCGCGGAGCCCGTCCTGCGCGAGCTCGTCTCGCTCTCACTCGAGGTCGCGCGCGCGTTCGGGGGTCCGGTCGATATCGAGGCCGCGTTCGCCCGCGAGCGCTGGTACCTGCTCCAGGCTCGTCCCATCACCACCGGCTGAGGGAACCACGTGACCGATATGAACGCCGCCGAGGAGGCGCCTCCCGCGCCAGCATCAACGCCGGATTTCCCGCTCGCATGGTCGGACCCGGCCGATGTGGAGCGGACGTGGCGGCACGACGACATGCACGCCCCGTTCTGCCTGGCACCTCTCGCGTGGGACTACGCGGAGCTCATCGGCGGCGGGTTCGCCTATCGCTATGAGCGACTCGCCCTGCCAATCGACATGCGTGCCCAGGTCTTCAACGGCTATCTCTATTTCTCGTGGAAGGGCCTCGTCCCGGAGTCCGAAGAGGACGCGCTGGACGCGCAATACATCCAGGCCTGTCGCGATCACACGCCGCACGCGAGTGCCTACTGGGAACGGGCGGTGCCGCAGCTCAGCGAGCTCTACGGCTGGATTGCCGACGTCGCTGTTGTCGACCTGCCGGCCGACGAGCTGGCCGTTGCGTGGGAGGGTGCCTGGGAGCGAGCCCAGCGCGCGTGGTGCATCCACTTCTACGCGATCACCGGGCCATACCAGGTCATGGAGGACCTGGCCGATCTGTACGAATCGGTCATCGAGAACGCTCCACCGGGCGAGGCGATGCGGCTGATCCAGGGATCGATCGACGAGCTCGTCGAGGTCGACTCCGGGATGGGCCGATTGACAAGCATCGCGGCAGCATCGTCTGAGCTGGCCGCGGCGATCGGTGGGAGCTCCGGCGCCTCGATCGACGAACTGGCGGCCCTGCCCGGAGGTCCGGAGTTCGTCTCGGAATTGCGCGAGTTCCTGCAGGAGCACGGCCACCTCGGCCAGGGCTGGGACGACCTCGGCCTGGCCTCATGGGCCGAACAGCCGGCGATGCTCCTTGCTGAGGTCGCGAAGCGGCTCGCCCACCCAGTCGAGCCGGCGACCGACCGGGCGGCGCGGCTTGCCGGCGAGGCGGACGTGCTGGCAGACGCCTTCCGGAGACGGCTGGCGGACCAGCCAGAGAAGCTCGCGGAGTTCGAACGTCTGCTTAAGCTCGCCCGCCAGATCGGTCGGATCACAGAGACCCACAACTACTGGATCGACCGGATGGCGCAGGCGAGGCTGCGGACGTTCGCGATGCGGGTCGGGGCGCGGCTGGCGCGCGAGGGCGTCATCGAGCAGCCCGAGGACATCCTCTACCTCCGTCGCTCGGAGGTGCCCGGGGTCCTGCGTTCGCCGGAGGATCGCCGCCCACTTGTGGCCGATCGGAGGGGCGACCATGCCCGCTGGCGGACCGTCAAGCCGCCGGCCAAGGTCGGCAAGCCGTCGACCGCCGAGTCCTCCGGTCGGTTCAGCGGCGTGCGGTTCGACAAGGAAGACGAGGCGATCGTTCGTGGCACCGGCGCGTCCGCGGGGATTGCCAGCGGGCCGGCCCGGATCGTCCTCGGCCCCGACGACTTCGGGCGCGTCCGTCCGGGCGACATCATCGTGGCGCCGTCGTCGAACCCGTCGTGGATACCACTCTTCACGATTGCCGGCGGCCTCGTGACGAACACGGGTGGTGTTCTTTCGCACGCCGCGGTCGTGGCCCGCGAGTTCGACCTGCCGGCCGTCGTCGGGACGGGCGACGCAACAACACGGATCGTCGACGGGCAGATGCTCGAGCTGGACGGAACGACCGGCTACGTCCGGCTCTTGTGACCGAAGCCCCGCCAGGTCGAGCCCGCCTCATCAGCGGGGCGATGCTCGGGCTCGCGTCCGGCGCGATCCTCGTGCCGCTCAACTCGACGATGCTCGCGGTTGCCCTGCCGAGCATCAGCAAGGAGTTCGAAGTCGGGCCGGCCACGGTCGCGTCACTGGTCACGCTCTACCTGGGCGCCGTCGCGATCGCGCTGCCGGCGAGCGGCAGCCTCGGCGATCGGTTCGGGCATCGGCGGGTGTTCCTGTTTGGGGTCGCGGCGTTCGCGTTCGCGTCCGCGATCGCGGCCACAGCTGTCTCGTTCGAGATCCTGGCGTTGTCGCGAGTACTGCAGGCCGTGTCCGGGGCGCTGGTGTCGACGAGCTCTGTGGCGTTGCTTCGGGCGATGGCTCCGCCGGATCGCCGAGGGTCGGCGTTCGGGCTGTTCGATATGCTCGTCTCGACGAGCGCGGCGGTTGGCCCGCTCGTTGGCGGGCTGCTCGTCGGCGGCCTCGGCTGGCGGTCGATGTTCGTCGTCGCGGTGCCGGTCGCCATCTTCGCTGCGGTCGCCGTCGGCATCGTGGCGCGGCCTCAGCCGGTCGCCGGCGCCACCGCCCGGCGAGCCACACCCCGCCCGATCGACCTGCCAGGGCTTGGTCTCCTGGCGGGCTTCCTCGTCTCGCTGCTATTCGGCCTGCGCGGGCTCGAGAACGGCGGATCGGAGTCGCCGGCACTGGTGGCGGCCCCAGTCTTCCTGCTCGTCTTCGTCCTGTTCGAGCTTCGAGCGGAGCACCCGGCGGTCGACCCGCGGCTCTTCACCTCCTGGTCGTTCGCCGCGGCGGTCGTGGGCGTGTTCGGGGCGACCGTGATCCTGCACGCGACGCTGGTGCTCGTGCCGCTGCTCGTGGAGCGGATCCAGGCCGGGAATGCCCAGACGAGCGGCTTCGTGCTGCTCGGGATCTCCGCGCTCGGCGCGGTCGCGGCCCCGATCGGCGGCCGCGTTTCCGATGCCGTCGGACGGCGCCTGCCAGCCGTCCTAGGCATGCTCGGGAGCGGGATCGGGCTCGTCGCCCTGTGGCTCGTGGCACCGGAGGCGTCGACGCTTGCGCTCGGCTTGCTCCTTGCCCTCGTCGGGTTCGGGATGGGGATGTCGGGGTCGCCGCGCCAGACCGCGGCGCTCGAGATGATCGAGCCGGAGCGCGTCGGGATGGCCGCCGGGACGTACCTGACCGGGCGCTACATCGGCGGGGCGCTCGGCGCGACGCTGGCTGGGGCCGTCCTCGGCGGGACCGTGACCGCGGCCGGCGTATCGACCGGCTTCGGGCTCCTGGCCGCGGTCGCCGTCGGTGTCGCCGTGGCGTCCATGTTCCTGCCGGCACGTCGCCGTTTGGAGCAGGTCGCCCGCTGAGTCCGCGCTGGACCCACGTTCCTTCGCTCGATTGCGGCGATTCCTTTCCCGCCAGCGCCGTTTTCGGGATACGTCCACCCAAGCGAAACGATTGCGCTTGATTGAACGTTTCCCGATTCTGCCTCCAGGGAACGTCCGGCCGCGGAAGTTTGAGTCGCCGTGGTCTTCCCCTCGCCCATACCGTGTGAACGCCCGGATCAATCGGGCGCCAACACGGCGGAAGATACGTGGATGCCGATTTGATCGGACGGGCGCAACGCGGTGACGAAGAGGCCTTCGCGAGCCTCGCCGTCGCCGCCGGCGACCGACTCCACGCGGTGGCGTTCAGGATCCTGCGCGACACCGACCTAGCCGAAGATGCGAGCCAGCAGGCGCTGTTGACCATCTGGCGGGACCTTCCGCAACTTCGCGACCCGGCGCGCTTTGACGCTTGGTCGTACCGGCTCCTCGTGCGCGCCTGCTACGCCGAGGGACGCCGGACGCGCCGCTGGGCGCCGAATGTCCGACTGCTTCCAGCCAATGAGCCGGAGGTGGCGGAAGGCCTGAGCTCGGTCGTCGATCGCGACCAGCTCGAGCGCGGCTTTCGGCGACTTTCCATCGACCATCGGGCGGTGGTGGTTCTCCATCACTACCTCGACCTGCCGCTCGACGAGGTTGCCGACGTGCTCGGCGTCCCCGTCGGGACGGTTCGATCCCGTCTACATCACGCGATGCGCGGCATGCGCGCGGCCCTCGAGGCCGACGCCCGGCCAGCGACGCGGGAGGCTGCCCAATGAGCACCGATCGCGACGTCAACCGCATCGTTCGGTCGTGGCTGGAGGAGGGCGTCTCGGCGCTCCCGGACCGCGTCCTGGACACCGTGCTCGACCAGCTCCCCGCGACCCCCCAGCGCCGTGCCCCGTGGCCGGTGCGGAGGTTTGGAGAGATGAACAGCTTCACCAAGTTCGCAGTCGCGGCTGCCGCCGTCGCGTTGGTCGCGTTCGTGGGGGTCACCCTGTTGCCGAGGAGCGGAGGTGTCGGCGTTCCCGGGCCAAGCCCCACATCGAATCCGACGCAGACCCCGTCTCCGACAAAGGCTCCGTCGCCGAGTACCGCGTCGAACGTGAACGTCGTCGGCAATTTCGTTCCCGGGACGACCTATGTCATGAGAGATTCATGTTGTACGCCTCCGGGAGGGATCAGTCTCTCTGTGCCCGGCCCCGGATGGTTCACGATCGACTCGGTAATCCTGGGCAAGAATGTACTTGGCGACCCTGATCTGTATGACATCTACTTGAGCCCGCATCACCCGGGGAACCTCTACACGGGTGGATGCAATTGGCGCGGGACCGCGCTCGATCCACCCGTCGGACCGACGGTCGATGACCTCGCGACCGCGCTCGTCGCCCAGGCCGGGCCCGGCGCCTCCCCAGCGACCCCTGTGACCGTGGGCGGTCACCCCGGCAAGAAGGTCGAATTGTCGATACCGGACGGTCTCGACGTGAACACGTGCGATTCGGATGGCGACTTTCCGATCTTCGGTCGGTGGTACACCGGCGCCATGCTCAACTTCAGCGCCGCCCCGTGGACGTACGGCGACGCGCAGCACAACACGGTCTACATCGTCGACGTCGACGGCACGCGCCAAGTGATCGACACGATGTTCCTGCCGGGCACGTCGGCTGCGAACCTCGCCGAACTCGACAAGGTCGTGGCGTCGATTCGCTTCGAATCGCCATCAGCCAGCTCGTCCCCGTCCCCTTGAACGCACGCTGAGTCGCTGGGAGGCCCGGGCACCACGACTAGGTCGTCGAAGGTGCCCGGGCCGCGATCAGCCGGACGGGTCGGGGGCGGGCTGCGGGTGCCGGTGCCACGCGGTGCCTCGGGGTTGGGTGGCAGCGGCGACAATCGGCCCATGAGGGTCGGCCTGCCACAATCGCGATCGACTGCCGCCGTTCTGGCGGTGGCGGTCTTCGCCATTCCGCTCTTGTTCGCGCTGATGATCCCAGATCCGCTGGAGCAGCCGCTGGGCGTCGACTTCGTCCTGTACCGCGACGTGGCGGCCCGTTGGTTGGCCGGCGGTCCGTATTTCGAGCCGTACCAGCTCGCCGGGCCGTACGACATCCGGGCCGGCGACGTGCTGTACCCGCCCATCGGGCTGATCCTGTTCGTGCCGTTCGCGCTGCTCCCGGCCGCGATCGCGTGGCCGCTCTGGTGGGCGCTGCCGCTGGGCACAGTTGGGTGGGCTACCTGGCGCCTCAAGCCCAAGCCCGCCGTCTGGCCGCTCATGGCCCTGTGCATCGCGTGGCCGACGACCCTGCTCAAGACCTGGACCGGAAACCCGGTCATCTGGTGCGTCGCGGCGCTCGCGCTGGGGACGCTCTGGTATTGGCCCTCGGTCTTCGTCCTGCTCAAGCCGAGCCTCGCGCCGTTCGCCCTGTTCGGGGCGAACCGTCGGCGCTGGTGGCTCGCGCTCGGCGTGTTCGTGCTGCTTTGCCTGCCGTTCGGATCGATATGGGTCGACTGGGTGGCGTCGGTCGTCAACTCGCGCGGGGGCGGCCCGCTCTACTCGACCCTCGAAATTCCGATGCTGCTCCTACCGCTCGTGGTCTGGTGGGGGAGCGGGACGCGCGGGACGCGAAGCGCGAGGGACGCGCGAGAATGACCGGATGAGCTTGCCAGCCATGTACGGCGACCTCGCGCCGTGGTTCCACCTCCTCACGGCACCCGAGGACTATGCCGATGACGCCGCCTTCGTCCTGACGGCGCTGACGGAGCACGTGGACGGCCCGGTCGAGACGCTCCTCGAGCTCGGGTCGGGCGGAGGCAACACGGCCTCGCACCTGAAGCACGACCTGCGCCTGACGCTCACCGACCTCTCCCCGCAGATGCTGGCCTTGAGCGCGACGCTGAACCCCGAGTGCGAGCATCTCGTCGGCGACATGCGGACGCTGCGGCTCGGGCGGACGTTTGACGCGGTTCTCAGCCATGACGCGATCTGCTACATGACGACCGATGCGGACCTGCGGGCGGCGATGACGACTGCGTTCGAGCATCTTCGGCCGGGCGGTGCCGCGGTCTTCATGCCGGATCACGTCCGCGAGACGTTCGCCCAAGCCACCGATCACGGCGGGCACGACGGGCCCGGACTCGCCGGCGGCCGACCCGGGCGCGCCCTGCGGTACCTCGAGTGGACCACCGATCCCGATCCCGACGACGCGACCTGCCAGGTCGACTACGCCATCCTCATGCGGGACTCCGACGACTCGATCGAGGTCCACGCGGACCGGCATGTCGAAGGGTTGTTTCCTCGCCAGGTCTGGCTCGACCTGCTCACCGGCGTGGGGTTCGAGGGGATTGCGATCGTCGAAGCGGAAGCCCGGTCGGTATTCGTCGGCAAGCGACCGGGGGCGAGCGCCTAATCGGCTAGTTGGCGTCGTCGAGCAGGTTTCGCCGCAGAAAATGGACCGTTCGGTCGAAGGCGAGCTCCGCGGCCTCAGGCACGTACGCCTCCTTCGACGGCTCCGCGAACCAGTGGCCCGTTCCCGGGTAGCGATGGATCTCGACCTCGCGGTTCGCCGTCCTGAGGGTCTTCTCGAACCCCGCGAGGCCCTCGTCGGTCTCGTACGGGTCCGTCTCGGCGAAGTGCCCCAGGACCGGCGCTCGGGCCCGGGTAAGGCTCGGGCCCTCCGTCGAGCCGTAATAGACGACGGTCGCAGCGACCTCGGGCCGCTGGGCGGGCAACCACAGCGCCCAGGCCGCGCCGAACGAAAACCCCACGGCGCCCAGACGTGCCGACGGGTCCCCGACGGTCGCACCCAGCTCGTCGACGGCTGCGAGTACGAATGCGTCGGCGATGTCCTCGTCGACCGAGTCCGAGAGGCCTTCGGCCTCCGGGATTGTCGTCGCGACCTGGCCCGCGAAGAGGTCCGGCGCCGCGGCCGCGAAGCCCGCCTCGGCCAGCCGGTCGGTGAACGCGATCACGTCGTCGTTGAGGCCCCACCACGGGTGAACGACGATGACCCCGGCGCGTGCCACCCCGGCTTGTGCCGGGGAAGCCGGCAGCGCGAGGTGCATCGTCGTCACCCGATGGCCGATCTTGAGTTGGCGTCGGGGGCTTGGCGCGGTCTGTTGGGTTGTCATGACCGGAAGGGTACGTGCGGATACCTGACAGGACGCGTCATGTTCTGACGATAGGATTCGGACATGACGACGACGAGGGGGAACGTCTCAGCTGCGCCTGTGCTCAGCCGGCGTGCCCTGAACCGCGCGCTCCTCGAGCGCCAGCTCCTGCTTCGCCGCGCTCAACTGTCCGCCGAGGACGCGATCGAGCACCTCATTGCGCTGCAGGCGCAGGAGCCGTTCGATCCCTACACCGCGCTCTGGTCGCGGCTCGAAGGCTTCCGCGCCGAAGTGCTGGCACAACTGCTCCTCGATCGCCGGGCCGTGCACGCCAACGCCATGATGCGGACGACGATCCACCTCCTAACCGCGCGCGACTGGCTGGCGCTGCGACCCGTGCTCCAGGTCGTGCAGGAGCGCGGCTTCACGACGGGAAGCCCCCCGCCAGCTCAAGGGCCTCGATATCGACGAGGTGGTGGCGGCCGGACGGGCACTGCTCGACGAGAAGCCCCGGACAAACAACGTTATCGGGAAGTTGCTCAAGGAGCGCTGGCCGGACCGCGACGCGACGTCCCTCGGCTATGCCGTTCGCTACCTCCTGCCGCTCGTCCAGATCCCGCCTCGTGGCATTTGGGGCAAGGGGGGATTGCCGGTGCTCGCGACCGCCGAGACGTGGCTCGGGCGTTCGGTCGGAACGGACACCTCGCCGGACGCGATGATCCTGCGGTATCTCGCCGCCTACGGTCCCGCGAGCGTGATGGACATCCAGGCCTGGTGCTGGATGACGCGCCTCGGGCCAATCGTGGAGCGGCTGCGGCCGCAGCTCCGGACGTTCCGCGACGAGAAAGGCAAGGAGCTGTTCGACGTACCGGACGGTCCGCTGCCAGATCCCGGACACGCCCGCCCCACCTCGTTTCCTGCCAACGTTCGACAACGTCGTGCTGTCCCACAAGGACCGCAGCCGGATCATCGGCGACCCGAAGGAATGGGCGGTCGACGGCGGCCAGTTCGACCCGATCTTCCTTCGGGGCTCCGTCCTCGTCGACGGCTTCGTCCATTCGGGCTGGCGGGTCGACCGTGACGGCGACCGGGCGACGCTGGTCGTCATGCCCGCGCGGCCGTTCGCAAAAGGGGAGCGCGAGGCCGTTGCCGAGGAAGCCACGCGCCTGCTCGAGTTCCTCGCTCCCGAGGCAACGCGCGACATCAAGTTCCGCGATGGTTGACGCCACCTCGCCGGCCGCGGCAGAGTTGGCTCGATGATCCGTGTCGGTTCGATCGTCCTCCGCGTCGACGATCTGCGGCGCCAGGCCGAGTTCTGGTCGGCTGCTCTCGACTATGTGCCGCGCGAGGATCCGAGCGCGGGCGGCGATTTCGTCCTGATGCGGCCGAGAGACGGCGTCGGTCCGAACCTCTCGCTCGACATGATGCATTCGAAGCTGCAGATTCCGCCGCGGATTCACCTCGACCTCTATGCCGAGGACCAGGCAGCCGAAGTCAAGCGATTGATCGCCCTGGGCGCCACCGAGGTCCCCTGGGACAAGCGGCCACCTGATGCGGACTACATCATCCTGGCCGACCCGGAGGGCAACCGCTTCTGCGTGGTGGACGCCGGTTAGTCGGCCAGCAGGTCGGCGTAGTCGGGGTGGCGCTTCAGCCACGCAGCGATGAAGGGGCACTTGGCGACGACCTTGAGGCCGCGTCGCCGGACGTCGTCCAGAGCGCCCTTCGCCAGCCGGCTGCCGACGCCCAGACCTTCGAGCCCGCTATCGACCTCGGTGTGGAGGAACACGATTCGGTCGTCAACGAGCTCATACACCGACACGCCGACGACCTGGTCGTCGAGCATTGCCTCGTAGCGGTGCTTGGCCGGTTTGTCGACGACGCGGACCTCGGCGGGCACGTCCGTCATGTGGCCATTCTGCCCGATTCAGGGACTTGTTCCCGGCGCCAGCTTGCTGCTACCGTAGCCGAATAGTTACCAATGGCACGAGCACGACCGGGGAGGCGACCGATGACGAACTACAGCGGCAGCGGCACGAAGGACGACCCGTGGGTCCTCAAGACGCCGCCGGGCACGTCGGAATACCAGATGTGGCGCGACGACACGGCCGACCCGCCCGCGATCGTCTGCCAGGTGGGTGGGACGCGGCTTCTCTATGACGCCCGGGCGATCGACGACCTCCACGCGATGCTCAAGGCGAACGGCGACTGGGTGCCGCTCGGTGGCGCCGACGAGCAGAAGCCGGCGCCCGAGGGGACCGTCGAAGCGTGGGGCCGGTCGGCAGACAACCCGGTCGGCGGCTGGTACGGGATGAAGAAAGGCCTGCGAGGCCGGTTCGGTGTCTACATGCCGCCGCTCCTCGAGGCCCTCGGCCTTGCCGATCTCACCCACGACGCGAAGAACAACCGGATGCGAGCGAAGTAACGTGGCTCAGGGTGGAGCGTCGCCGGCGGGCGATCCGTTCGACGCGCTCGGCGACCCGAATCGGCGGGCGATCGTCGAGCTTCTCGGGTCTGGCGGCCGGTCGGTCCAGGAGCTCGCCGACGCGCTGCCGATCAGCCGGCCGGCGGTGTCGCGCCACCTGAGGCTCCTCAAGCTGGCGGGTCTCGTTCGCGAAGAACCCGTCGGAACGCGGCGAATCTACCGGCTTCACGATGAGGGGATCCAGGCCGTCCGCGCCTATCTCGAACAGGTCTGGGGCGACGCCGCCGCGCGTTTCTCCCTGATGGCTTCGAACACGACCCAGAGGCAACGGCCCCGGTGATCGAGCCGATCCGGCTCAGCTTCGAGGTCGACTGTCCGGCCGATCACGCATTCGAGGTCTGGACCGCCCGGATCGGACAGTGGTGGCCGGCCGATCACAGCGCCTCGGGCGAGCTCGACACGACCGTGTTCCTCGAGGGGCGCCCAGGGGGTCGGATCTTCGAGCGGACAACTGGCGGCACCGAGCACGACTGGGGCGAGGTGACGATCTGGGAGCCGCCGACTCGCCTGGGCTACCTGTGGCGCCTTCGACGCGACCGGGCCGATGCAACCGAGGTCGAGATCCAGTTCATCGACCGCGGCGACGCGACGACCCGGGTCGAGATCGAGCACCGCGGCTGGGAGGCCCTCGGGGCCGACGGGGAGAGCTGGCGCGACCGGAACCACGGCGGTTGGGCGACCCTCCTGCCGCATTTCGTCGCGGCTGCTACCCCAGGCTCCTGAACGGCTCAGCGACGCGTCACTACCCGGATGGTATGTCGACGGCGGCCGCACAAAAGTCAACACACCTAGTCCCCGATGCCGTCCTTTGCATATCGGGCACCCGACGGGGCGCTCGCCTCTGGGCGTTCGCTTCACACAAAGATGCAACGAACGGCATCGCCCGGGGACACGGGTGATTGTTCGTGGCCGCCGGGCGGCCAACCCGGGTCAGCCCGGGGTGTCTAGGCCGTCTTGGAGGAACGCCTCGACCTGGTCGGCCGAGATCGGCTGCGAGAACGAGAGGATCAGCTCGCGATCCAGGGCGATCGAGTCCGTTGGGCCGGTCGGCTCGGGCTGGACGAGCAGGAGGCGAATGCCACCATCGGATTCGTCGATGTAGAGCGCCAGCGCGTTGTCGATCGGGTAATCGACCCACTTCAGCTTGAGTGTCGTCGCGTCGAGGTTCTCGACCTCGAGCGTGTACGGAGCGACCGATTGGCCCTCGACGGGCTTCCCGGACCTGGCCCCGACGAGGAGGCCGGTGCGGTCGGCGATGTCGACATACACATCGGCGCCCGTCACGTTCTCCAGGTCGACCGTGGTGACCACCGGCGTCGGATCGGGCGGTGCGACCGGAGTGGGAGCCGGGGTGACCGACGGGCTCGCCGTCGCCGGCGGCGCACCGCCACCGCCGTGGCCATTGCCGTCGCCTCGACCGCCGCCCAAGGCAGCGAGCGCGACGACCGCCACGAGGGCGGCGCCTGCCGCAAGGCCCGCGAGGGGGATAAGCTGGGTGGATCGATTTCGGCGATCCAGGGTCCGGGTTGTCATCGTACAGTTCCTTTTTCTGCCCCGGCGTTGATTGCCGGTTTCACCACGTACGAGCGCGTTGTCGGGCGATTTCTTCACCGATTCCGGTCACGCGGAGGAACTTGTCGACGGATGTCCATGCCGCATACGTCAAATGACGGCCGCAGCCTGACCACGGCCGTCTGCAATGGAACCGTTAGAGCGAGAGCGGACCAGACGGTGCATCGACTGCACGGACAGGCCAACCTATGACAGTGAACGACCGATCCGAGTCGGGGGTTGCCGTGCCGGCGGCGAGCCTGCGGGAGCTCGTCGAACGCCTGGAGACGCTCGGCGCTCGGCGCTCGGCGACCCGGCCGGCGTCCCACGCCGCGCGAACCCGGGTCACTCGACTCCGCGACCACCTCGCCGGCCACCTCCGGGTCCGTGCCCGGAGCCTTGACGCGCCGGTCGTCGTGCTCCTGCTCGGACCGACGGGAGCGGGCAAGAGCACGCTCTTCAACACGATCGCCGGTCGAGCGGCAAGTCCCACGGGCGTCCTCCGCCCGACGACACGGTCGGCCGTCGTCCTCGCCCACCCAGACGACGTCACGGCGCTCCGCGAGGGCACGCTCGCCGGGGTCGAGTCGCTCCGCCTCCGCATCCTCCCGGACGAGGGCATCGCCCGGGGCCTCGCCCTCGTGGACGCGCCCGACGTCGACAGCGTCGAACATGCCAACCGCGAGCTCGCCGACCTGCTAGTCGAGGCCGCCGATCTGTGCCTGTTCGTCACGACTGCGACGCGCTACGCCGACCGGGTTCCGTGGCTCGTCCTCGGTCGGGTCCGCGAGCGCGGCCTGCCGCTCATCGTTGTCGTCAATCGCCTGCCGCCGGAGGCCGGTGATCGCCGCGTGGTCCTCGAGGACGTCGGCCGCCTCTTCGCCGAGGCCGGGTTGTCGGGTCGGGCCGGCGAGGCCGCCGAGCAGGGCGGAGCGCTCGAGGTCATCGGCGTAACGGAAGGCGAGATCGAACCCGACCAGGAGGCACTCGTCGCTGCGGCCGTGGCGCCGGTGATGGCTCGGATCGAGCATCTCCGCTCCAACCGCGAGGCGCGCGTCGAGCTCGCGGCGCGGGCACTCGCCGGATCGCTCGCTGGACTTGGGCCCCTCGTCGATCAGGTCGCCGACGATGCCGCGCACGAGGCGATCGATGCCGCCGCGCTGCACCGGATGGCCGCCACCCACCACGACCGGGGCCTGACGGCCGTCCGCGAGGCGATGGCCCGCGGCACGTTCCTCCGCGAAGAGGCCCTTCGCCACTGGCAGGACTATGTCGGTGCGGACGACGTCACGCGGATCTTCTCGAAGGGAATCGGGGCGATCCGGGGAGCGATCGCCAGCGTCTTTCGACCAACCCAGGCGCCGGTCGCGGAGATCCGCGAAGCCACGACCGACGATCTGCTCGGCATCGCCCGGATGCATGTCTCCGAGGCGGCACGCCGAACGGCCTCGGCCTGGTCGGAGGAGCCGGCCGTCGCGGACGCAGTCGCCGATGCGCCGCCCGAGCACCGGCATCAGGATCGCCCGCTCCTGCGCCGCCCAGTCCACGTCGAACCAGTGCGCGTACGGCGAGGTGGGCCCGTCCTTCAGGACCGACCACAAGGCAGCGTTGAGGTAGGCCGGCGTCGGCACGGCCATGTGGTTGGGCACCACGTCCACAACGATGCCCATCCCGCGGCGCGCTGCCTCGCCGGCCAGGTCGTGGAACGCCGAGGCGCCGCCGAGCTCGTCGCTGAGGCGGTCGTGGTCGATGACGTCGTAGCCGTGGGTGGAGCCGGGGGCGGCCTGCAGGACGGGGGACAGGTAGGCGTGCGAGACCCCCAGCGCGTCGAGGTAGTCGAGCACCTGGTGCGCGTCGCCGAAGCCGAACTGCGAACGAAGCTGTAAGCGGTAGGTGCCGGTGGGCGCCGCTGCCGGCATCAGACCGCGCGACGGAGAACGAGGATGGAACGGGCGTCCACCATCACCGGCTCACCGGCCCGGGCCGACGGCCGGTCGTCGACGATCGGTGCGGCCGTGTCGGTCACGACCTCCCACCGCTCGCCGTAGATCTCCTTGGGCACGGTGAACGCCATGTCCTCGTGATGGGCGTTGAACAGCAGCAGGAACGAGTCGTCGACGATCGGCTCGCCGCGGGTCGTGGGCTCGGCGATCGCGTCGCCGTTGAGGAAGACGGCAAGCGACTTGGCGTAGCCGTTGCGCCAGTCCTCAATGGACATGTGCTGCCCCGCGGGGGAGAACCAGGCGATGTCGCCGATCTCGCTCTCCGAGCCGAGTGCCGGGTCGCCCTGGAAGAAGCGGCGCCGCCGGAACACGGGGTGCTCGCGGCGAAGGCGGGAGATCTGCTCGGTGAAGTCGACCAGGGCGAAGTTGTCGCGAGCGGCCTTCCAG
>JANMPL010000080.1:0-3385 GCA_031369845.1 Chloroflexota bacterium | reverse complement strand
CTCCGTGACCGGGACGACGACGGCGCCGAGTGGGGCGAGCGCCGCGACTCCCTCGGGCGTCACGCCACCACCGACAGCAACGCAGGCGACGCCGGCCTGGGCCGCCCGGCGGGCGACGCCCAGCGCGGTCTTGCCGAAGGCGGTCTGCTCATCGATCCGGCCTTCGCCGGTAATCACGAGGTCGGCCCGAGCGACCTTGCCGTCGAAGTCGGCAGCGGCCATGACGACGTCGATTCCCGGGGCCAGCTCGAGCGAACGAAACCGGTCGCGCAGGCACAGAAGCCCGAAGCCGGTCCCTCCGGCTGCACCCGCCCCGGGCGTGTCACGCTCGAACTGGGCACAGGCCCGTTCCAGGGCATCCGCGTAGCGGCCGAGCCGGCGATCGAGCTCCGCCACCTGGTCCGGTGTCGCGCCCTTCTGCGGTCCGTACGTGGCGGCCGCGCCGCGTGCCCCAAGCAGCGGGTTCGTGACATCGCAGGCAATCTGAAGGTCGATGTCGGACAGGCGCGGATCGAGCTGCGCCACATCGACACCGGCATCGTCGATCCGCGCCCCGAGTGCCTCGAGGATGCCGGCCCCGCCATCGTTCGTCGCGCTCCCGCCGATGCCCAGCGTGATGGATCGAACGCCCGCCTCGATCGCTGCCCGCAGGATCTCGCCGGTACCGCGCGTCGTCGCCCCGAGCGGATCGCGCTCGGAAGGCGTCAGGCGGGAGAGCCCCGATGCGGCCGCGAGCTCGACGATTGCACGTTTACCGTCGGCAGACTGGAGCCAGGCCGCCTTGATCGGCCGGCCGATCGGGTCGTGGGCGGCTGCTTCGCGCCACGCCCAGCCACCTGCCGCCTCGATCGCGACGAGCGTCCCTTCGCCGCCGTCGGCGAGCGGGGACAGGAGCAGCGTGTCGTCCGGTCTTGCCCGGGCCCAGCCGTCGGCCAGTGCGCGGGCGACCTCGACCGACGTCAGCGAGCCCTTGAATGAATCGGGCGCGAACAGAACCGTCAGCGGACGCGGCACCGTCGAGGAACGCTCAGCGGCCCGCGGGCTCGAGCTCGGGCACCGGCGGCGGCGCCATCTCGGCGAGCCCCGCAGCCCGACGACGCTCGAGGTATTCCGGGATCCGGATCATCGGCGGACGCTCCTGGTCCGCCAACTCGATGACTTCTAGCGCGAGTCTGCCCTTGCCGGAACGCGGCAGCTTCATCGTCGAGCCGAGTTCAGCGAAGAGGCGCGCCTTGCGCCGCTCCTCGAGCCGCTTCATCACGGCTTGCAGGATGACGAACGACATCCGCGACAGGCCTTCCAGCTCCTGGTTGCGATGGACCCGGCGCTCGAGATCGACCTGGCCGAGCCCCTCGATCCCTACCCGATCCGCGGCGTCGATGAGATGGCCGATCTCGACCGCGTACCCGGTGAAGAACGGGATCGACTCGAGGAGTCCCCGCCGACCCGCGTACTCGCCGGCAAGCGGCTGGATCATCCCCGACAGCTCCGGGTAGAAGAGGTTGATGAGCGGTCGCGCGACGAGCTCCGTGACACGGCCGCCGCCGCCCTCCTTCATGACCCCGTCCTCGACGATCGGGCGCTGGTAGTAGCCCTTGACGTACTGGAGACGTGGCTCGTGGAGGAGGGGACCGAGCGTCCCGTAGACCATCCGGGGGTGCCAGTTCCGGACGTCGGTGTCGGCCCAGACGATGATGTCGCCGCTCGTCTCGTAGACCGACTTCCAGAGCGCCTCGCCCTTGCCCTTGAATGATCCGTAGCGCGACAGGATGTCCGGATGCTGGACGACGCGGGCGCCCTCGGCCTCGGCGATCTCGCGGGTTCGGTCGGTCGACATCGAGTCGATGACGAGGATCTCATCGATGAGCGGCACCCGGCCCATCATCTCGCGCATCGCCCGCCGGACGATCGGCCCGATCGTCTCCTCTTCATCGAGCGTCGGCAGGACAAGCGAAACCGTCAGCCCCTGCTTCTCCTTGAGCTGGACGAGCCGGCGGAGGTCGGCGAACTCGGCGTGGTGGAAATTCGCCTCGCCGAACCAGCGCTCGACCCGGGCCGGAACGGCGCGCGCCTCCTCCGCGGCCCTGTCGGCGGCGGCGAGGGTCTCGGCGCGGGTGGCGAGCTGCTCGAACGTCTGGCGGCCGATCGTCTCGCGGGTCTTGACGACCACGACCGTCGGCCGTGCCCGTGCCGCAATGGCCTCCGGAAGCGCGCCGAACAGGTACGCCTCGCCGTCGGCTCCGGCCGGTTGCGCCGACGCGCCCATGACGACGAGGTCGGCCTTCTCGGCTTCGCGGAGGATCGCGTTCCGCACGTTCGCGGCCTCGCGGACGATTCCCTCCGCCTTGCCGCGAATGTGCTGGCGGAGGAACTGGGCCAGGGCGTGTTCCGCTTGCGCCCGGACCGCGAGAGTGATCCCCGGCGGGACGAAGTGCAGGACGCTGACCTGGGCGTCGTGGCGCCGGGCGATCGCGTCGGCATACCGGACGGCCAACTCGGCGTGCGGACCGCCGCGGACCGGGACGATGATCCGCTTGATGTCCTTCGAGCCTCGTTGCTTGACGACGGCGATGTCGGCGGGCGAGTCGCGGACGACCTCGTCGATCGTCGGCGAGAAGACCGACGGACCGCTCCCGTCGCGCCCGGCCGGCGCCTTGCCGCCCCAGCCGAAGATGATGAGGTCGGCCTCCTGCTCGGCCGATGCCTCGATGATTCCCTCGGCGGCGTGACGACCGATGCGGACGATCGGGTGGATCGCCGTTCCCTGCGGGGCGAAGTCGAGGACCCGCTGGAGGAGCCTCCGCGCGTGGCGGGCGCGGGTGGCGCCCTCTGAGAGCGGCATCCCCTCCGGCACCTCGACGATGCCGAGGGCGGTGAGCTCCCCGGCACGCGGGTCGAGCAGGTCTGCACCGAGCCGGATGAGTTCCTCCGCCGTTGCCGGATTGGCGACTGGGATGAGGATTCGGGCGGGCAGCGGGGCGCGGCCGGTCATGCCGGCGCTCCGGCTTCAGCCTTCGTCGCAGCCTGCCATCGCTCGACGAGATACGGCTTGAGGAGTTCGAACTCGCGGGCCTGGCGTTCGACGCGCTCCTCGGCCTGCTCCGTCGTCACGTTGCGGTTCTCGATGATGAAGCTGCCGACCCGCCCGAAGTAGATCGGCACGAGGGCCGCGACCAGGGATTCGATCGGCGGCTCCGACGAGCGCGCCGCGATCACGAGGTCGTAGATCAGCCGGGCCCAGACATCGTCCGGGAAGTGGAACGCGGCGAGCGCATCGGCCATCTGCAGGGTCGGCACGACGGCCGACGACCCGTCGCCGCCGATTCCGAGCTTCGCCCGGGCATTGTCGACGAGCTTGCCGGATTCCTTGGCCAGGACCATCACG
>JANMPL010000052.1:0-1501 GCA_031369845.1 Chloroflexota bacterium | reverse complement strand
GGGGCGCCGACGTATCAGAGAAGCACGATCCCGCTCGCAGGCGGTGGCTCGCCGCTCCGAAGTGAGGCGAGGATGGCCATCCCGCTGATCGGAAACTCGCCGGCAAGATCGGGGCCGGCGAGGCGTAGAACCCGCCGATTGTGCCGGGTGTCGGCCACAAGGAGGATGACGATGTCGCTCCCGTCGTCGCGCCTCTTGAGGGCAACCTTGCGCGTGCATGCCTGGACATCACGAAGGCGCGATTCCGCATCGACCGGCACACGCCAATCGGGCCCTCCGAACACGGCATCCCAGGCTCGTTGATCGCCTGGTACGTCGAGCGGCACTTCCGTTCGCCAGGTCAGTGGTGCTGGCAGCAGTACTCGGAGCTTGGCAAGGAGCGCGAGCTGGGCGGTGTCGCGGATCGGGTCGCCGGACGGGAACGCGCGAAGCGGGACGTCCAGCCCCAGGACCGCACCCATCGTCACAAGGGTCTCGTAAGGCACTCGCGTAGCCACGCCTCGTTCGATGCGGCTCACCTCGGAGTGCGAGATGGCGATCGCCTCGGCAACCTGCCGCTGGGTCAGGCCGGCACGCAGACGAGACTCACGAAACTCCTCGCCGACGGTCGTCAGCCCGCGCCGGGTCTGGCGTCTGCCGCGGTCGAGCTTGCGTTCTCGCGTGACCATTCCGGCAGGGTCGCACGGTGCTCTTCACCGGCGGTTATCTCGTATTCAGCGGGCAACGAGGCCTGGGCCAGCAGCGCCCACAGGGCCAGAGGTGCAGTAGGCCGGGCCGGGGGCGGACCCCAGCCGTGTCGGGTGAGTCGGTCTGGGTCTGGAGTGAACATCGGATCTCCGCGTCTGCTAGGGCTGTCGCTGGGACGACGCGGTCGCGGTCGACCCGTTGCGGGCACCAATTCTCGTCGGGCGAGCACATGCGACGAGGCAGACGCCCGATCACGCAACAAATGCACGTTTGGCTCGCCCCACGTGCAGGAATCGACCAAATTGGGCTGAATCGGGCCCGAATCGGCCTCCAAAGGTGCACGGCTGGTCGCATGTGCTCGTGGGGCGAGAATCGGCGCAACGGAGGGCGCGGACGCGGACTCCGACGGGGGCCTCAGGCCTCGAGCGTCTCCTTGATGCGGGCCGCCAGCGACGCTCCGATCCCGGGAACCGCCGCGATCTGCTCAACCGGCGCCTCGCGAACGCGCTTCGCGGAGCCGAAGACCCGCAGCAGCGCCCGCCGCCGCTTCGGGCCGACACCGGGCAGGTCGTCGAACGCCGAGTGGACCTGGCGCTTCGATCGCAGGTCACGGTGATACGTGATCGCGAAGCGGTGCGCCTCGTCGCGGAGACGCTGAACCATGTAGAGGGCACTCGAGGTCGGCGGCAGGACGATCGGGTCGGACGTCCCCGGCAGGAACAACTCCTCGCGTTCCTTCGCCAGGCCCGCGACCGGCAGGTCGTGCAGCCCGAGCTCGTCGAGGACCTCCTTCGCGGCAGCGACCTGGCCCTTG
>JANMPL010000051.1:0-2246 GCA_031369845.1 Chloroflexota bacterium | reverse complement strand
CTGATCTTGGCGCTCTTCGCGTTCACGACGTAGCCCGTCGCCACGCCAATCACGCTGGCCTGGTTCCCGGTACCGCCCGACATCGCCGGGAGGTTGACGTAGTCGAAGTCGAGTTCGGGCGCCTCGTCGATCGCCCAGCTGACGAGCCAGGACCCGATCGGGTGCATGGCGGCCTTGCCCTGGAAGAAGAGCTGCGCGCCCTCGTTGTCGTCGATCGCGTTGGCGCTGTCGTTGACGCACTTGTGGTCGCCGAGGTCCTTGATGTAGCCGAAGGCCTTCTCCCACTCTGGCGTAGCGAACTTGCCGGTCCCGCCGAGGACCTTTGCATAGGCATCCTCGCCGACGACCCGTGAGGTCATGTGGGCGAGCCAGTTGCCGGCCGGCCACAGATCCTTGTTGCCCGACGCGATCGGAGTGATCCCCTTGCCGGCAAGTGTGTCGCAGGCCGCGAGGAGTTCGTCCCAGGTCGTCGGCGGCGTCACGCCGGCGTCGGCGAGGACCTTCTTGTTGTACCAGAGGACGTTCGTGACATCGGCCGAGTACGGAACCATCACGACCTTGCCGTCGATCGTGTATTGGGCGAGCACGGCATCGTCGAACAGGCCGGCCAGGGCGCCGGACTTGAACGCGGTGGTGAGGTCAGCGCCGAAGCCGTCCTTCACCTTCTGGGCCAGCCGGCTGCCGGTCCACTCGAAGTAGATGTCAGGCGCGTTCCGGCCCGTGAGCAGGTTCTGGAGCCCGATCGTCTCGTAGAGGTCGTCGTCGAGGTAGTTCAGCTCGACCTTTGTCCCCGCATTCGCCGCCTCGAACTGCTTGCCGACATCGTCCCAGACCCGGATCTGGGCTTCGCCCGGCGAGCCCATCGCGATCCGCAGGATGTGGTCGTTCGATGGCGCGGCCGCGCCTCCGCAGGCGGCCACGAGGATCGCCGTCGCGGCGGCCAATCCGATGATCCGTTTGGCGTGGACCTTCATCGCGCGTCTCCTCCTTCAACGGTGAGCATCCGGCCGGGCCGGACATGGGTGACGGTCAAGTCGCTGAGGAACATGTCGAGGGCGTCGCCGAAGACCCGAACCCTGGCCTGGCGCAGCCGAACAAGGTACGGCAGGAGCTCCCTGCGGGCCCCGCGCTCGAGGCATCCAGCGGCGGCGAGCTCCGCGACCCGGGCCAGCGCCTGTGCCCCGAGCTCGAACGCCTCGATCCACGGCCGGCATTCATCGATGAGGGCGTTGTTGCTCACCTTGCCTTGCAGCAGGTGGTGGGCGGCGGCGGTGAGGCGGTTCGCGAGGGCTGCCAGGTCGGCGGCAGCGGCCCGGCCCTCGCCCTGGTCGAGGCGGAAGGCGAATTTCTCGATCGCCCGCGTCACGACGGGTGCATCGTCGGTCGCGAGGCACGAAGAGCGAACGTTGTCGGCGAACAAGGCGAACGACTCTTCGTCCGCTTCGCCGGCGACATCTCGGATCGCGACCTGCCAGCTCGCCTCCGGGTCGTAGGCCTCCGGGTCGCGCAGGTAGTCCGCGATCGTGGCGAAGGGAATCTTCGATGCCTCGAAGAGCTCCATCCCGTTGGCAATCACGCCGCGGGACGCTCGCCAGAGTTGCGGATCTCGGCCGCGATACGGCCCGATGTGCAGCTCGAAACCCATCGCCACGTCGTTGACCGGGTAGTTGTCCCAGTACGTCGCGGGGCGGCCGGTCGTTTCAGCGAATACCTGCGCATCCTCGAGGTCGAGAGTCGGCGAGCAGATCGCCCGGCCGGTCCGGAACAGGTCGATGCGCGGGTCGATCGCTCGCCCGATCGTCGCGAGGTAGGGTTCGTCGCCCCGACCGCAGTAGACCGTCGGGCAGACGATGAGCGAGGAATCAGGGTCCAGGCGCTTGGACACCTCGTTGATGAGGTGGGCATGGGCGTCCGCGAGGCTCGCGAACGCCGTGCGGTCCGCCTCGTGCTGGAGCTCGGTGGGGATGTCGTCGAGGAGCAGCGCGAACCGGCGCACCCCGAGGGCGGCAACGGACGCGTACTTGGCGACGAGCGCCTCGAGGTCGGCCTCGTCGGAGTAGCGGATCGATAACGCGGGGTGGACGCAATAGACGAGGTCCACGCCATGCCGTTGACAGCGTTCGACCAGCTCGACCAGCCGATCGAGGTCATCGCCTTGGTAGGGCGCGCGCCAGGCGCGGCGGACGAGCGTATCGTCTTTCGGGCCATAGACGAAGGTGTTCATGCCGCGCGCGGCCATGAAGTCG
>JANMPL010000247.1:0-3702 GCA_031369845.1 Chloroflexota bacterium | reverse complement strand
TGCACAAGCGCTTCGGCGAGGTCGTCGCGGTCAACGGCGTTGATCTCGACGTCCGGGACGGGGAATTCTTCTCGATGCTCGGCCCGTCGGGGTCGGGCAAGACCACTACGCTGCGCATGATCGCCGGGTTCGAGCTGCCGACCGCCGGCCGGATCCTGCTCCACGGCGAGGACGTCAGTCGCCGGCCGCCGTTCGAGCGCGACGTCAATACCGTCTTCCAGGACTACGCCCTGTTCCCGCACATGACGGTCGGGCAGAACGTCGCCTACGGGCTGGTCGTCAAGAAGGTGCCGGGCGACGAGCGGACACGGCGCGTCGCCGACGCGCTCCGGATGGTCCGGCTCGAAGGCTTCGACCGCCGCAAGCCAGGGCAGCTGTCGGGTGGCCAGCGGCAGCGAGTCGCGCTCGCGAGGGCGCTGGTCAATCGGCCGCGGGTGCTGCTCCTCGACGAGCCGCTCGGCGCCCTCGATCTCAAGCTCCGCGAGGAGATGCAGATCGAACTCAAGGCGATCCAGCAGGAGGTCCGGATCACGTTCATCTACGTGACGCACGACCAGGAAGAGGCGCTCGCGATGAGCGACCGGATGGCCGTCTTCAACAACGGCCTGATCGAGCAGGTCGGTGCGCCGGCCGAGGTGTACGAGCGTCCCGCAACCCGATTCGTCGCGGGGTTCGTAGGGACGTCGAACCTGCTGACCGGCGATGTCGCGCGCAACGTCGTCGGCGAGCCGGGCACGTTCACCGTCCGACCCGAGAAGATCCGGCTATCCGAGCCGGAAGCGGCCGTCGGGCCTGACGAGATCTCGGCGCTTGGCCGGATCCGCAAGGTCGTCTACCTCGGGCCCGATACGCGCTTCGTCGTGGCGCTCGACGCCGGCGCCGATCTAGTCGTCACCCAACAGAACCTGGCGACCTCCTCGATGGAGGCTCTCGCCCTGGAGGGCAAGGCTGTCTGCCTGATCTGGAAGCGACAGCACAATTTCCCGGTCGGGAGCGACGGGGACCGATAGGGCCGCGCGGACCATTCCGGGCGGCTGGAGGAGGAACATGGACAAGCGAAGGATCTCAGGGGCGATCGGGGTGATCGCCATCGTCTTGGGCGCATGTACCAGCGGGCCGGGCGCCTCGGCCAAGCCGAGCCTCCCAACGGCCATCGGCGAAGGCGAAGGCGAAGTGTCCGTCCTCGCCTGGCCGGGCTACGTCGAAAACGGTTCGACCGACGAGACGGTCAACTGGGTCAAGCCGTTCGAGGACGCGACCGGCTGCAAGGTCACCGTTCAGGTCTTCGGTACGTCTGACGAGGCTTTCAGCCTGTTCACGACGAACCCCGAGAAGTTCGATGTCATCTCGGCGTCGGGTGACGCCAGCCTGCGGCTCGTCCGGGCCGGCTATGTCGAGCCGGTCAATGTCGATCTGGTGAAGAACTACGCCGATATCTTCCCGGCCCTCAAGGACAAGCCGTACAACACGGTTGACGGTGTCCACTACGGGATCCCCCACGGCCGCGGGTCGAACCTGCTCATGTGGCGGACCGATGACGTAACGCCGGCTCCGACGAAGTGGGCTCAGATGTTCGACCCGAGTTCGTCCTTCGCAGGCAAAGTCTCGGTCTACGACGCCCCCATCTATATCGCCGATGCCGCCGTCGTCCTCATGAAGACGAAACCAGATCTCGGAATCAAGAACCCGTACGCCCTGGACGACAAGCAGTTCCAGGCGGCAGTCGATCTGCTCAAGCAGCAGAAGCCGATGATCTCCCAATACTGGGTCGACTACACGAAGCAGATGGACGCGTTCCGCAACGGTGACGCGACCGTCGGGACGACGTGGCAGGTGATCACCAACCTGCTGCAGGGCGAGGACCCGGCCGTCAAGGTCGACGTCATCAAGCCCGAAGAGGGTGCGACCGGCTGGTCCGACACCTGGATGGTCAATTCCAAGACGAAGCACCGGAACTGCGCCTACAAGTTCATCGACCACATCGTTTCGCCAGAGACGAACATCCAGATCGCCGAATGGTTCGGCGAAGCTCCGGGCAACGCCAAGGCGTGCGCGCTCGCGGTGACACCTGAGCACTGCGACATCTTCCACGCTGATGACGACGCGTTCTGGCAGGACGTCTGGTATTGGCAGACGCCCGAGGCCAAGTGTGTCGATGGCCGCACGGACGTTACGTGCAAGGACTTCGACGCCTGGGTGAAAGCCTGGACCGAGATCAAGGGCTGAGCCCAGCCCTATCCCGACGATCGACGGCGGCCCGGACTCCCGAAGGGGATCCGGGCCGCCTATCGTTCCCCACGTGAGCACCAGCGAACAGCGTCCGCCGGCATCTGCCCCTCGCCGTCTGGCAGCCGCCCTCCATCGGCGGCCACGGTTGCGCCTTGGACTGCTCCTGGCCGGGCCGGTCGGCTGGCTCGTCATCGCCTATCTTGGGTCGCTCGTGATCCTCTTCCTGAATGCGTTCTGGACGCGCGACCCGTTCACCGGACTCGTCATCCGCGAACCGACGATCGACAACTTCGTCGAGGTGGCGACGAACCCCCTCTACCGCACGGTGACGCTGCGCACGGTGGGGATGGCAATCGCCGTGACGTTGACATGCATCGTCCTCGCCTTCCCGATCGCCTACTACATGGCTCGGGTCGCATCGCCTCGGGTCCGCGGCCTGATGGTCGTCGCGATCGTCATGCCCCTCTGGGCGAGCTACCTCGTCAAGGCCTACTCGTGGCGACTGATCCTGTCCGAGGACGGCGTCCTCAACTGGTTCCTGGCGCCGCTGGGGCTCCGGGGTCCCGGCCTGGGCGAGGGGATGATCGGGCTCTGGCTGGTCTTCACGTACCTCTGGCTTCCGTACATGATCCTGCCGATCTACGCGGGTCTCGAGCGGATCCCCAACTCGCTCCTCGAGGCGTCGGCGGACCTTGGAGGCCGCGGCTTGACGACGTTCCGGCGGGTGATCTTCCCCCTCGTCGTCCCGGCCCTCGTCGCCGGCTCGATCTTCACGTTCTCGCTGTCACTCGGCGACTACATCGCGCCGGGCCTGGTGACGACGACCCAGTTCATCGGCACGCTGATCCTGTCCCGCTTTGGCGTGCCCGACCTGCCACTCGCAGCTGCGCTGTCGCTTGTCCCGCTGGCGATCATGGTCGTCTACCTGCTCATCGCGCGCCGCCTTGGCGCCTTCGAGGCGCTCTGATGGGCGGCCGGCTCGGCCGGGTCGCGCTCCGCGTCGCGACGGCGGCAGTGCTCCTGTTCATGTATTTTCCGCTCGCCCTGATCGTGGCCTACGCCTTCAACGAGAGCGGGACGTCAGCGTGGCCGCCATCGGGCCTGTCGCTCCGCTGGGTGGACGCCGCGCTGGCGAACTCGGGGTTGCGCCAGGCCTTCATCACGTCGCTGGCGGCCGCCATCGGGGCGACGGTGATCGCTCTCGTCCTCGGCACGCTCGCGGCGATGGCCGTCGCACGACATCGGTTCTTCGGTCGCGAGATCATCTCGTTCGTCGTGATCTTTCCCATCGCGCTGCCCGGTATCGTGACGGGCATGGCGCTGAGCACGACGTTCGCCACGACCGGCCTGCCGCTCGGGCTGTTCGCGATCATCGTCGGCCATGCGACGTTCTGCATCGTCCTCGTCTACAACAACGCGATCGCCCGACTGCGCAGGACGGCGGCGTCTCTCGAGGAGGCGTCAGCCGACCTC
>JANMPL010000591.1:0-4150 GCA_031369845.1 Chloroflexota bacterium | reverse complement strand
CGACTTCGAGGCGATGCGGACCTACGGGAAGCAGCGGGACGCCCGGGACGAACGGATCCTGGCATCGATCGTCTTCACCGACATCGTCGATTCGACCCGCCGCGCGGCAGAGCTTGGCGCCGCGCGTTGGCGTGACCTGGTCGGAGAGCACAACCGCAAGGCCTCGATGGCGATCGATCGCTACCGCGGTCGACTCATCAAGACCACCGGCGACGGCGTGCTCGCCCAATTCGACGGGCCCGAACGCGCAGTTCGGGGCGCGGCTGCCATCCGCGACGCGGCCCAGGGCCTCGGCCTCGAGATCCGCGCCGGTGTCCACACCGGAGAGGTCCAGACGATCGCGGACGACGTCCGGGGGATCGCGGTCCACACTGCGGCCCGGATCATGGCGGTCGCGGGGTCCGGGGAGATTCTCGTCTCGGCGACAGTCATGGATCTCATCGACGGATCCGGGCTTACCTTCGAGGACGCCGGGATGCATGAGCTGAAGGGCCTCCACGGGACCCGCCAGCTATACCGCCTCGTAAACCTCGCGCGCGACTGAGCATCGCGTCGCTGGCCGCCTCATGGGCGGAACAAGTTGCCCGCGGGATCACGACTTCGAATCCGTGCTTAGTAATCCACGAAGCTCCGCGATCGCCGCGTCGACCTCGCGGCCCCAGGCTTCGATGATGTCGAGCAATTCCTCCGGCGTCCGGGTGTCCTCGGTGGATTTGGCGTTGGGATTTACGGCCTTCAGGTCGAAGTTGCGTGCCTCAATTTCGTCGCGTGAAGGCGTCCATGACCGTTCGGAGTCCGCTCGGGACGGAAGCGTTTCGAAGAACGACTCGAAGCGATCCACGGTGAGCGGCTGCTTCTTCTTGACCTTGATGTCGGAGAGGTCGTAGTACCAGACTCGCTCCGTCGGCCCGCCCTTGGTGAAGAACAGCAAGTTCGTCTTCACGCCAGCGCCGGCCGACGAGAACACGCCCGGCGGCAGCGACACGATGCACCACAAGTCGCAGTCGTTGAGCAGCTTGCGCTTGGTCTGGACGAACGCAGTCTCGTTGTTCCTGAACAGCACGGCCGTTCAATCCCGCCACCAAGGATGAAGATCTTGGAGTCCCAGGTCTTCCGCGCTCTCCAATTGACTACGGTGACGCCCGTTCGTGCTGTCGGTCGAGGTCTGGATGCCCTGGCCGACGAAGATCCGGGCCGTCGACTACCGGGGCCCGCGCTGATCGAGGCAAAGTGCCGCCGCCAGGGAAGCACTCCTGACGCCGTCAGTCTCAGGTCGTATGCTCTACCTCGGCGCTCGCCGACTCGCCCGCGAGTCGCCCGAGAAGCGGAGTCTGCCGTTGCCTCGCGCCCCACGTGCCACATGGCCTCCTCGCGCTGTCCGCCTCGTCGGCGCCGCCGACGGCCCGCTGCTCCGACCGAGCCTCGTCGTCGCGATCCTGCTGGCCGGGTCAATGGCGGCTTCCGCGTTTCTAGTTGAGCCGATCGGCGCCCGAGCCCCATCGACTCCCGCGCTGATCGAGATGGATGCTTTTCGGGCGGTCCCCGTCCCACCCTCCGCGGAGCCGTCGCTCACCGGCGCCCTCGGTGGCAGGCCGCGTCTCCCGATCGAGGTCGAGGTGGCGCCGACCCCCCAACCTTTGGCCGTCGTCCGCTTCCGGCCGCGCGATGGGTGGACCGGCGTCGCGCGGTCGGCCGCCCTGTCCGTGCGTTTCACCCAGCCGATGGACCATGCCTCCACCGAACAGGCGTTCGCTGCCGCGATCCACGCGGCGCCGATAACCGGCACCTATCGCTGGGCGGAGAACGACACCGTCCTCGTCCTCCAGACGGCGTCGGCGCTGCCGTACGGGGCGCGGGTCCAGCTCTCCGTTGCAGCCGGGGCGCGGTCGCGAGCGGGCGGCGAGCTGATGTCGGCGCGATCCGTAACGTTCACCGTCGAGGACCGTCGAGCGCCAACCGTCCCTCCGGCGCCGACGGCGCGGGCCGCGGCAAGCGGCTGGCACTGGCCGCTCCTCGGCTCGATCACGCAGCGGTTCGGCGAATCGCTCACGCAGTACGGGTTCCACCAGGGGATCGACATCGATGGGGACACCGGCGATCCCGTCCGGGCCGCACGGACCGGGACGGTCGTCGTCGCCGGCCACTACGACGAATGCGGCGGTCTTCAGGTTCACATCGACCACAGCGATGGCCTGACGAGCTGGTACCGGCACCTGTCGCGGATCGACGTCGCCGTCGGAGCACGCGTCGACGCCGGCATGGTCATTGGGGCGGTCGGAGATACGGGATGCAGTCTCGGGTCTCACCTCCATTTCGCGATCCGCGACGGCAAGGTGTTCGTCGATCCCCTTCGCTATCTTCCGGCGAGGTAGGTGTCGGAGGCTGCTCGGCGCGCTCGGTCGGCTGACGAGTTGGACACGGGCAGCACGAGCACGAAGCGACCGTCCTTCTCCGGGTAGCGGACCGTGGGGCGGCGCCAGGGCAGGAAGTCCTCGGCGAGGTTCGACACCGCGATCCTCGCATCGGGTGCCTGCCCTGGACCCCAGATCGAGCTCGACCGCGGAAACCACGGATCCTCGACCCGGATGAGGGTGACGGCGAAGTCGTCTGTCCACGCGGGATCGGCCGTCGCCTCGAATCCGGACATCACCCAGGCGTGCGCGCCCCGCCACATCAGCAGACCGACCGGTCGCCCGGTGAGTCGAAGGGCCCGAGCCGCCAGCGCGATCGCGCGGTCGCGGGTGAGCACCGAGGTCACGACATACGGCCCAAGCCCCAGGTCGTTGAGCGTTCCGGCCCAGCCCTCCGGCTCCGAGCCAGCGCCGACGAGCCGGTCGGTCGACAGCGAGCGGGCCAGACGATCGAGTTCCGCCTGCGAGGGCATCGTCTCGGCGGCCGAAGTCTGTGCGTCGATCATGTTCGCCATCGTGAGGATCGAGGCCGGCACACACCAGTCGGCCCGTGCCTGCGACACGAAGTCACCGTCGGCGAAGAGATCGATCGCGACGGGCCCGGGTCGCGCGGATTGGTTGGGCCCGGATGTCGGATCGGGAGTCGCGAGAGGGCTCGGCGATGGCGAGGCCGCCGGCGAGGACGTTGCCGACGGCGACCGACGCCCGGCCGGGCTGTGTTGGGCGGTCGGCGCCGGGGACGTCGTGACCACAGGAGCATCGCCCGGTCGTCCGCCGAGCGGGGCGTCCCGTTGTATTCCCGTCGAGCTCGTGCACGCCCCGACGAGAGCCAGGAGCAGCGTGACGGCCGGCGGCGCGGAGCGTGCAGACGGGTGGGCCATGGACGTTCGACCGGGGCTGAGGGACCGTTAGTCTACGCGGGCCGCGATTTGACACCTCGCGGCCCGGCAGCCCCGTCGAACCCGTCGAACCCGTCGACGCGCGTCACGGTCGATCTCGGCGAACCCCTTGGCGACCACACGCTTCTCGACGGCGGCCGCCTCCCACCAGGCGATCCCGCCGAGCCAGGCTTCTGACGCGCGCTGCCGCCGGCCGATGCCGAGAGGTCGAATGCCTACTTCCGAGTCGGCTTGACCTTCGGTGCCGGAACGATTCGAGCGCTCCCGCCGGGGCGGAACGTGCTCTCGTGCCCGTCGTCCCAGGCCACCCGATAGCGGGTCCCGTAGGAGGCCTCGATGATCTCGAGGATCTCGCCTTCCCGAGCGGGCTGACCCACCTTCTGCGACTCGACGACGATTCGGTCGTGGGTCTTGGATGTCATGCCGACACCTCCGTGTCCTGGGCCGACTCAGGACGCGTCGCGGACCCTCGCCGGCGTGGGGCCCAGACACCCGAATCGTCGCACCGATCTCCGAACCCGGCAAGTGCCACACGGCCCCGCCCCGGTCTTGACGTGGTCATCAAGCTGTGGCGATGGACGACTTCGCGTCGCGCGAGGCGCCGCTCGAATACTGGTTCTGGAAGTTCAACGCCGGGGACCTGGCCCATGCCTGCCGATCGTCGCCGACATGAACTGCCCAGCCGTCCGCGCTATAGGCGCCGCTCCCGTGACCGTCATCGGCCCCGACAAGTACCGCCTCGACGGGGATGGCGACGGGCTCGGCTGCGAAATAGGTAATTGGCCGTGCCGTGTCGTCGATTCGGTCATCGTCCAACAATCTCTTCAAGTTTCACAGTAC
>JANMPL010000590.1:0-4553 GCA_031369845.1 Chloroflexota bacterium | reverse complement strand
GACCTCGGTGACGCCGATGACGTGCCCTTCGGGATCGGCAAAAAGGCCGAGGAGCGCGCCGGGTCCGGGACTGAACTTCGGCATGATGACGCTCCCGCCAAGCTCCGTCGCTCGCGCCAGCACCGCGTCGATGTCATCCACGGCGACGTAGCCCGAGACGTGGCCCGGGCCACCGTCCTGCGAGGCACCGATCCCGACGACTACCCCCGTCTGGTCCGGGGACGTCATCCCGTAGCCACCGGGGTTGTCGGTGTTGAGCTTCCAGGCGAAGAGGTCGCTGTAGAAGCGCTGGAGCGCGGCTCCATCACGCCCGACGATCTCGAAGTGAATGACCCGGTTGTCGCCCATGGTTCGGACTCCCTGTTTGCGGGCTCCGTTGTCGGTTGTCGTTCGGTTTGCCCTCAACCCAACGACGAACGGCCCTGGCCGAATCGACAGGCCTCTCGGTCAGGTCGCCGGCGGCTTGCCCGGGCGCCTATCGGAGCGCTTGGCCGACCCAGGGTCTCCGCCCCCTGGGAGATCGTCCTCGGTCGTGCCGCCGTTGACGACCGTTTCGCCCACCTGGCCTTCCTCGCCCAGGTCGACCTCGACCGCGACATCGCCCGCCAGGGAGTCCTCGTCGTCGCTGACGTCCTCGACGGCGCCGACCAGCTCGTCCTCGGCGAGTGGCGCGACCATCGTTTCGTCGACAACCTCGACGGTCGGGGGTCTCTCGACGCCGGCGGCGACGGCGCCCGCTAGAGTTCCGGCGGCCGCGCCCGCGGCACTCGCTGCCGCGGTCTCGGCGGCCGCGCTCTGGGCCGTGGCGGCCGTTTTCGCACCCTGCGCCACGGCTCGAGACCCGAAGTAGAACCCCGCGACCGCGACCACAAGCGTGCTGACCGTCGTCAGCAGCTGGAGCCCGAAATCGTGACCGGCCGGGCTGAGCTCCGGTCGCGCCGTGACGTTGAAGCGCTCGGCTCCTGGGCTGGCGGCCGGATCGACGACCGAGATCGCGATGATCTGGACGTTCTCGAGGCGCTCGAGCTCCGCGGCTGAGATCCCATTGGACTGGATCGGCTCGCCGCCCATCCCGGAATACAGGACGGTCACGCCGATGATCGCGAACATCAGGATGAGGCTCATCGCGATGAGCGCCCGGATCGACCCTTCCGGCATCCCGAGCGCTTCCTTCCTGCTCGACAGGCCGGCGGTCCGCAGAATGATCGTCCCGAGGTAGAGCAGGAGCGTGACCGACACCAGGCCGGCAACCAGCAGGACGACGATCGTCTGCGAGTTGGATTGCAACCAAGTCGGCAGGCTGCTGAGGATATAGAACCCGCCGAATGCGGCGATCATGACGATCAACGCGACGACGATCAGGGTCAGGAGGGGCAAGAGCTGCCACCAGCCGGTCGTCTTCTTGTCTGTCACGGTAGGCAACTCCTCTATTCACCGCCCCCGAACGGCGGTCCCCAACAGAGTGCACCGCCGTTATCGCGCGCGCGTCTCGCACTGTCGGCGCAGACGCCGGGCAGACGGTGCACGTCCAAGATCGGCACAGGTGCCCGGGGGAGTCGGGCCGCGGAGCGCGGAGGCGAGCAATGGCTGGGGCAGGCAAATACGAGCAGATCGGTGATCGTCTGACGTTCGTTCCGCCGTTCGTCAACGAGCGCTTCGACGGGCCGCCGTTCTGGTCCTGCACGTTCACGGCCCTCCTGAACGGGGCGAACGTCGGCTGGCTCGGCCAGAAGCCGGCGACGCACGCGGAGGTTGCGGCTCTCGCTGGGGCGTCGGGCGATTCGGATACTCGCCATGGCAGCCGAGCGAGCCACATGGTCCGGGCGATGAAGGTCCGCTACAAGACCAACGTTGCGATCGAGCGCTGCAGCGAGAAGGAGGCCCAGCGCCGCCTGGCAAACGGCGGGGCGCTCGTGGCCGGCGTGACGTATGGCGAGCTGCCGGCCCGACACCGGCGCTGGAGTCCCCGCTTCAAGATGGGCCACCGGGTCACGCTGATCGGCTGGTCTGCCGGGCGCACGAGGATCCTCGACCCGATGGCCGCAATGGGCCCGTCGTATGCCGGGGAATGGATCGCCTGGTCGGACTTCGCGAGGGCGTGGTGGCCGGCCGAGCAGCTCTGGTTCCAGGAAGGGCAGTACCTGGGCGCGGTCAAGAAGCCGGCCGAGGCTGCGGCCGCGGCGACCGCGGCGGCGACGACCCGAATCCTTCGTCGATTCGACCCGCCGCGCCACTTCCGGGTCGCGGCCAACTCGCTGGTGGTCGCTTTCGCCCCCGGTCGGCCTCCGAAGGTCGCCCGGCGGATGCTCTTCCCGCACGCCAGCGGCGCGAACTTCGACGCAATCGTTGCCTTCGATCCCGCGGCGACGCTCGAGGACCCGACCCGTACGTTCATGCAGGTGACCAACGGCGCGTTTGCCGGGCGCTTCATTCCGCTCGCGACGGCGGGCATCGCGGCCGACATCCACGCGGATCCCGCCGGGGGCGTTGCCTCGGTTACGCCTGGGCCCGCGGTCCCGACCGTCCCGACGGGGCCGGCCATCCCGGTGATCGCGGCCGACGCCGCCGCCATCGCCGCGGCCATTCTCGAGGGTCGACGCCAGGAGTGGGATCGGATCGCGCACGCGAACGCCGGCCTGGCGATCCTGCCGCCCCGGCCTTAGGGACCGGAGTCGACGCGCGAGAGTCGTCCGTCCTCGGCCTCGTCGTCGGTCGGCTCCGTCAAGAGCTCACGTAGCCGGGCGACGTCCACTGCCGCGAGCCCGTGGCGGGCGAGGAACGCCGCCGCGCCGCCGTGCCTCGTCGCCAGATGGTCGAGCGCGTCGAGCATGTATTCCGGGAGGCAATCGGCGCGAACGGCGCCACTTCGCCAGTCGCCGAGCCGCGACTCGCGGCCGTCGCCGGCGAAGCTCGCGGCCGACAGCGCATAGTCCGCGGCGACGACGTCGGGCGGGACGCCGACGGCCGACAGGTACATCGCGATCGTCAGGCCCGTCCGGTCGATCCCGGCGGCGCAGCCGACGACCGCGGGCAGGCCTGCGGGTTCGAGCAGGGCATGGCCGACGGCGGCAAACTGCGCCCCTCGGCTGTCCAGAATCTCGCGGTAACCCCCGGCGATGCCGCCGGGTGGCGCCGGTCGGTCTTCATGGAGCGGCAGGCTGAGATACCGCACGGCAGGCGAGTCCCGGAATACGCTCGGCCATGCCGCGATCTCGCTGGGGAACCGCAGGTCGATCGCCTGTTGGACGCCTAGCCCGACCAGCGCCCCCTGCGATTCGACCGGCAACTGGTCGAGGGCGTCGGCACGGAAGAGGGTCCGCCACCGGGTCTGCCTGCCGGCACCGGCCGGATAGCCGCCGATGTCGCGGAGGTTGCGCGTTCCGGCCAAGCGGAGGTGGCGGTCGTACGGCCTGGATGAGGGAGTGGCGCGGGACATCGCGCCGGAGCGTACCGGAACGAGGTCGGGGCCGCCGCCGACCGAACCCGGCGACCGACGGATGTGGGCGACCGCTACGCTCGGCGGATGCAGGAACGGATGTTCGGGTCGACCGGCCTGACGGTGACCCCAATCGGGCTCGGATTGGCGGCAGTCGGCCGGCCGGCGTACATCACCCTCGGCCGCGACGAGGACCTCGCCGGCGACCGCTCGATCGACGCGCTACGCGAGCGGGCGCACGAGCTCCTCGACGCGGCGAGCGCGGCAGGGGTCCGCTACATCGACGTGGCGCGCTCCTACGGTCTCGCCGAGTCGTTCCTCGGGTCGTGGCTGGACGGGCTATCGCCTGGCGCGCCCATCCCGACGATCGGCTCGAAATGGGGCTACACCTACGTCGGCGACTGGCGTCTCGACGCGACCGTTCACGAGGTGAAGGACCACTCGCTGGCGGCATTCCGTCGGCAGCTGGCCGAGAGCCTCGCAATCCTTGGGGATCGGCTGGCGCTGTATCAGGTGCACTCGGCGACGCTGGAGAGCGGCGTCCTCGACGACCGGCCACTTCTCACCGAGATTGCCGGCCTGCGCGAACGCGGGATCGTCCCGGGGCTGTCGGTGAGCGGTCCCCGCCAGGCCGACGTCGTCCGGAAAGCCCTGGAGGTCCGCGTCGACGGTCGGCCGGCGTTCGGGTCTGTCCAGGCAACGTGGAACGTCCTCGAGCCGTCCGTCGAGGCGGCACTGGTCGAGGCGCACGACGCCGGCTGGGGCGTCATCGTCAAGGAGGCCGTCGCGAACGGCCTGCTCGCCCGTCGCGAATCATGTCCGCCGGCTCTCGCGACCATTGCCGACCGGCACGCCGTCGCGCCGGATGCCATCGCAATCGCGGCGGTCCTTGCCAACACGTGGGTCGACGTGGTCCTCTCGGGTGCGGTAACCATCGAACAGCTCGAGAGCAACCTCGCCGCGCTCCAGATCGAGCTGGACGCGACAGAGCTCGCTGAGCTGGCCGCGCTCAGGGAACCCGCGGAGGCGTACTGGGCGGCGCGGAGCGCGCGGGCGTGGGAGTAGGCGAGTAGGCCACCCGCGATCCTGCGGTTGAGCCGACCCGCCGCGCGGAGCA
>JANMPL010000571.1:0-7949 GCA_031369845.1 Chloroflexota bacterium | reverse complement strand
CGTGATTGCCCGGACCCGCACGGCCCCACGGCCTCGGACGTCGTCGAAGAATCGGCGGTACAGCTCCCGCCCCAGGCCGCGCCGCCGCCGGTTCGGGTCCGTCCCGATCATGTGGACGTAGGCAGTCGACGGATCGTCGGGGCTGATGAAGCCGACGAGGAAGCCCATCGGCCGACCGGCTTCGGTCTCGGCGAGCCAGGAGGTGCCGGTGAAGTGCTGGAACCAGAGGCGCGGGAGCAGCTGATTCATCTTCCGTCCGCCCCACCATTCGTCGACGACAGTAACGATCGTGCGGTGGTCGGCCTCGACGGGTCGCCGGAAGCGAAGGTCAGATGCCGCGTCGCCGGTCGTCATCGAACGGTTGCGGAGGCCACGAGCCCGGCCACGGCCAGCTCGATGACGACGAGCGGGCCCTGCACCTGGCCGAGGTAGTCGGGCAGGCTGAGGACGCCACCCTCGAGGCCCGCAAAAAGCCAGATCCCGACCAAACCTAGAGCGATCGACCCGACCGCGAGGCCCAAGGCAAGGACGAGCGACGGACGGACGATCGAGCCGACTACCCACCCGATAACGGCCGCCACGCCGATTAGACCGAAGGTGATCGACAGCGGACCGCCGAGGAACGTGACGATCGCGGCTCCGACGAGCGCCACAAGAAGGCCCCGCAGGGCGCGATTGCCCGCCGACTCGTCCGCCGCACGCAAGGGCGCGGCCGCGTATCGATCGGACGGCGGATGGTCGAGGACGCGGCGGCGCTCGCCGGGCTCGGGCGGCGCGGACGTTGCGGACGGCGCCGGTCGCGCCGGTCGCAACGGTTGCGCCGGTGGCGCCTGTGGATCCGTTGGCTGTTCCATTGCGGTCAATCGTATCGGCTCATGGCGCGGCACTCCGTCGCACGCTAGACTCGCGAACGTGAAGCATCCGTCGTTGGGCCTGCCGGAGCGCGACGAGACCCACGGGTTCCCCGAGGCGGCTGACCGGCTGCGGGCGGCGACCGCGAGGCTCGGGGCGCGGGCACTCGAGATCGCCATCGAGCGCGATCCCACCCTGCGCGATCGCTACGACGAGCTGGGCCTCCGTCACCTACTGCGCGATACAGAGGCCTTCATCGACCGGATCGCGCTGTCGGTGGCGACGGACGATCCATCGCCGACGAGCGAGTTCGCCGACCAAGTGGTCCCGCTCTACCGCCGCCGCCGCGTTCCAATGGACGATCTCGTCCAGCTTTCGGAAGGGCTCCGAGCGGCGATGGCGCCGTTCCTCGACGGCCCCGAAGCGGACCCGATGCATGCGGCGATCAACGCCGGCATTGCCCAGATGCGCTGGAACCGACGGATCGCCGGCGACGCCCGGAAGCGCAACAAGCTGCTCGAATTGATCTACAAGGGCGCCTGATGACGATCAAATGGGTCAAGGTGGACCCGCTCGTCATGAACGGCGAGCCGTTCTGCTACGGCACCCGCCTGACCGTTCGCCAGCTGCTCGAGCTCCGTCGCAGCGGCTACGGGCTCACCGAGCTCATCAAGGACCATCCGGAGCTGCGGCGGCTCGGGATCGCCGCGGCGTATGCGTATGCCGCGAGGAATCCCGATCGCTACGCCGAGTTCTTCGAGCCGGACGGCTCGCTCGTGGGCCCGGGCTTGACCGAGGCCGAGGCCGAGGACCTACCCGCGCAGTATCGAGTGCCCGGCGTCATCGTCAAGGATCAGCACGCCGTTCCACAGGGCTGAGGCTCGGAGATCTGTTTCTCCTGCCGTACCACGTGACCGGCGGTAGCCTACGAAAGGTCCCGGACCGCGCTCCGGGCGGTTCGATGGTTCGGGTGGCGTAACGTTCGACAGCGGAAGGGCCTCGCGGGCGATCGGATCCCGCTCCTGACCGCTCCTTGGTTCGCCTCGCGTAACACACCCCGCAGGATGGCTGGGAGCGCGCAGCGGGGCCCCGAATGGGCTCGGTGATAGGATCGAGGCACGCACCCGGAGCCTCTCATGACCGACACAACCACCGATCCGCAGATCGCCGCACCTGCCGCTGCCACTGACGCAACCGACGCTGCCCCCGCCTTCGACGCGGAGCGGCGCGCAACCGAGCTCGCGATCCTCGACGCCCTGCGAGCCGTCGTCGACCCGGAGATCGGGATGAACGTCGTGGAGCTGGCGCTGATCAAGCAGATCATCCTCGGCCCCGATTCGACCGAGGTGAAGATGATTCTCACGACGCCTTTCTGTCCGTACGCCGGCTCGATGATCCAGCAGGTCAAGGAGCAGGCCGAATCCGTCGTCGAGCATGACGTCAAGGTGACCCTCCTGGCCGAGCGCTGGGATCCGCGCGACGCCGGGCTCATGTGGTGACCGACGGGTTCGAATCGGCGGTCGCGACCCGGAAGGGCGACGACGGGACAACGGGCCTGCTGTTCGGCGGGCAGCGGATCTCCAAGGATGACCTGCGGGCCGAGGCCTACGGTACGATCGACGAGGCCGTCGCCGCCCTGGGCCTCGCTCGCGCCCAGCTCGGGCTGAAGGATCGTCTCGGCGTCCTGTCGGTCGGGTTCGGCGACCTGCCGGCCGTCATCCTCCGTCTCCAGCGCGAGCTATTCGTCTCGGCTGCGGAGCTCGCGACCAACCCCGACGCGTGGGATCGCCTCGAGGACGGCCGGACGCGCGTCTCGGCCGAGATGGTCGAGGGGATCGAGGGGCTGCTACGCGAGGTCGAGGCCCACATCGCGATGCCGAACGAGTTCGTCGTGCCCGGCGAGACTCCCACGAGTGCCGCTCTCGAGCTGGCCCGGACGATCATCCGGCGAGCCGAACGGAGGGCGGTCGGGTTGGGTCGGGAGGGATTGATTCCGGGTCCTCATTTGCTACCGTACCTGAACCGGTTCGCCGATCTGCTGTGGGTCCTCGCGAGGGCCGCGGAGCAGGCGGAGGCCCGGACCGCCACACCGTCTCGACCCGATCGCCGGCGCCGCCAGGGCGCGGCCACTGAGAGGAGCACAGGCTGATGCAGAACCGCGGCCTTCCGTCGCAACTCGGGGTTCGACCGGCTCCGGAGCTCTCGAACACGTTCCTGACCCAGTCGTTTGGGTGGATGTTCGCCGGGCTCCTCCTGACCGCCGGCGTCGCGACCCTCGTCAACGGCCAGCCGGATCTCATCCAGGGCGTGGGACGCTCGTGGTGGATCATCGTCATCGCCCAGCTCGGCCTCGGCATCGGTATCCAGGCGCTCATTTCGCGCCTGAATGCGACGCTGGCCCTTGGGCTCTTCTTCGTGTTCGCGGCGACGATGGGCGTGACCATCGGGGTCATCGTCTCGCTCTACAAGGTCGAGTCGGTCATCACGTCGTTCCTCGGCGCCTCGGCGATGTTCGGGGCCGCGGCGATCTATGGTGCGACAACGAAGCGAAATCTCAATTCGCTTGGCGGTTTCCTGTTCATGGGGATGGTCGGAGTCTTCGTCGCCTCGATCGTCAACCTGTGGCTGGGTAGCTCGCCGATCGGCTGGGTGATCGCCCTCATCGGAGTCGTGGTCTTCACCGTCTACACGGCCTACGACGTCCAGAAGATCTCGTACGGCGACTACGCGGCGTCGCTCGGCTCGGTCGAGAAGGCCTCGGTCCTGGGCGCCATCCACCTGTACATCAACTTCGTCAATATCTTCCTGTTCCTGCTCCGACTGACCGGCGGCCGCCGCTAGGAGTTTGGACGGCGCCGGCGGGCGCCGGCCGCTGCGCTAGCCCTCTGGCGCGATGCCGGCGAGCAGCATCGGCGCGAGGTCGGCCGGCGGCATCGGGCGGGCGTAGAGGAAGCCCTGGCCGCGGTCGCAGTCGAGCGACCGCAGGCGGGCGAGCTGGCCCGCGGTCTCGATCCCCTCTGCGACGACGCCCATGCCCAGGCCATGAGCGAGGGCGATGACCGCCTGGACGATCGGCAGGTTGGCGCCCTCTGATTCGAGGCCCTGGACGAAGGACTGGTCGATCTTCATGGTGTCGAGCGGCAGGTGCTTGAGGTACGACAGGGACGAGTAGCCGGTCCCGAAGTCGTCGAGGACGAGCTTGACGCCGACCTCGCGAAGCGCCCGCAGCGCTCGTGTCCCGGCCTCCGACTGGTCCATCAGGACGCTCTCGGTGATTTCGAGCTCGAGGAGATTCGCGGGGAGGCCGGTTTCGGCGAGGATTTCCGCAACCTGCTCGACGAGATCAGGCTGGGTGAACTGCCGCGCCGACAGGTTGACGCTGATCACGAGCTGCGAGCCAGGCAGCGTCTCCATCCAGCTTCGCGCCTGCCGGCAGGCCGTTTCCAGCACCCACCGGCCGACCTGGATGATCAGTCCTGTCTCCTCGGCGAGCGGAATGAACGAGAGGGGCGGGACGAGGCCGCGCGTTGGGTGCTGCCAGCGGACGAGCGCCTCCAGCCCGACGATCCGGCTCGACGCGAGATCCACGATCGGCTGATAGTGGAGCCGCAGCTCGTCGCGCTCGAGGGCGCGGCGGAGGTCGTTCTCGAGCTCGACTCGTTCCATCGTCGCCGCGCTCATCGCCGGCTCGAAGAACGTGTACCGCATGCCGGGCTCGCGCTTCGCCTGGACGAGGGCGATCTCGGCCTCGCGGAAGAGGTCGGCGGGGTCGGACCGACCGGGTCGGGCGATCGCGATGCCCAGGCTCGCATTGATGAACCACTCGCGACCGCCGAGGGTGAAGGGCGCCCGCAGGACCTCGATGATCCGTTCCGCTATCGGGTGGGCACCGTCGAGGCCGCGAAAACCGTCGAGGATGATCCCGAACTCGTCGCCACCAAACCGGGCGACGGTGTCGCCGGGCCGCAGGCACGCTCCAAGCCGCTCGCCGACGGCAGCCAGGAGCTGGTCACCGAACGCGTGCCCGAGGCTCTCGTTGATCGTCTTGAAGCGATCGAGATCGAGGAGGATCAGGGCGATCGCTTCGTCCTCGCCGTCGCGCGCCCGGGACAGCGCGTGGGCGATCCGGTCGGAGAGCAGCTCGCGGTTCGGCAGCCCGGTGATCGGGTCGTAGAGGGCGCCTCGCTGGGCCGTCTCGAAGAGATTGGCGTTGTCGAGCGCGATCGAGGCGAGCTGGGCGAAACGTGTCAGCGCGCCGATCTCGAGCTCGCCGAATCGTCGCTCGATCAGGCCTGACGCGAGGCCGATGACGCCGATCACCCGCTGGCCCGAGGTCAGGGGCACGCCGACAACCGCCCCGAAGACGGACGTCGGAAGGTTTCTGGCCCGCCCGGACCAAGTGTCGTAGTCGTCGACTGCGATGCCGCGACGCTCGCGCACGACGAAGCCGCTGATGCCATCCGTGATCGGCATCCGGAATCCGAGAAAGTCGGAGAAGATCCCGATTCCGTGGCGACAGATGAGGGTCTCGCCGTCGGGCTCGACGAGGTAGATGAAGCCGTGCGGCGTGCCGAGGAGGGCCGCCGCCCGGGTCATGATCGTGTCGAGCAACTCCGTTGGGTCACGGCGATTCATCAGCGCGATGGCGGTCTGGTCGAGTGCCGCGAGATACGGGTCGTGGCGGCCGGCGTCGGCACCGCTCGCCTGTGATGACGGCTTCGCCATGTACAGCGATTGGTCGGCGACGGCGACCAGCTCGTCCTTCGTCGCGCCGTCCTCCGGGTGGCAGGCGACCCCGACCGAGATCGAGACCCGCGGACCTGTCCGGTCGGCGATGTCCAGGACCGCCTGCCGAATGCGCTCCGCGACCTCGTATGCCTCGATCCGGCTCGCCCCTGGCAGGATCACGGCGAACTCGTCGCCGCCATAGCGATACGCGCTGTCACCGTCCCTGATCCCGGTTCGCAGCGCCGCGGCGACGCCCGCGAGGAGCGCGTCGCCGGCTGGATGGCCACAGGCGTCGTTGAAGGCCTTGAAGGAATCGAGATCCAGCATCAGAAGCGCGAACGGACCCTCCGCGCCGGCGATCGTCTCCGCGAACTCTCGCTGGAACTGGCCGTGGTTTCGGAGCCCGGTCAGCGCGTCGTGCTCTGCCCGGACCTTGATGGCGCCGTGGGCTTCGGCGTTCTCCAGGGCGATCGACGCCTGGCCAGCGAACAGTTTTGTCAGCTCGAACTCGTTCTCGGTGAAGTGGGCCTCCGGCCCGCCTACCCGTCCGATGTTCAGCGTCCCGATCACCTCGGCGCCGACGCGCAGCGGCACGACGATCAACGACTCGGGCTCGTACGGCGTGCCGGGGACCTGGACGACCCGCGGGTCGAGGTGGGCGTCGTTGGTGAGCGCCGCCTCACCGTGCTCGATGACCCAGCCAGTGATGCCGACGCCGATCGGGCCTGCATATTGGAGGATCACATCGGCGAACCGGTCGCGGGCGACGACGGCCCGCCGTACGCCTGCATCCCAGTCGCAGCGATAGATCGTCAGTGCGTCGTACGGCACGATCGTCTTGAGTGAGTCGGCGATCAGCTCGAGGATGCCCTTGGGATCGAGCGTCGACAGCAGACGCTCGTTCACCTCGAGCAGGCGGCGCTGGCTGGCGAGCTGATGCTCGAGCTCCACCTGCTGCCGATTCAGCTGATCGAGATGTTCGAAGTTGACGATCGCCTGGGCCGCGTAGCCGGCGAAGATCGTCAACGTCGCCTCGTCGTCCGGCCCGAACCGATCGCGGCCGTCGGCCGACACGACGATGACGCCGTGGGCCCGGTCCTCGAAGCTCATTGGCACGACGAGCATCGACTCGGGGGCGGCCGAGTACACACGCCGGCCGCGCGGATCGCTGCCGGCGTCGCCGGTCAGGATCGTCTGGTTGTGCTCGGCGGCCCAGCCGGTGAGTCCGTCGCCGATCGGCGTTCGCAGCTCGTCGAAGCTGGGATTCGGTTTGCCCCCGAACGTGCCCTTGAAGGCGATCGGCTCGCAAACCTTCGTCTCGTGGTCGACCCGGTACACCCGGATCGTGTCATGCGCGATCAGTCGCTCCGTGCCTTCGACGATGACAGACGCGATCTCGTCGAGATCCCGGATCCGGTTCAACCGCAGAGCGAAGTCATGGATCGCCCGAAGCCGTGCGGCAAGCGACTGCACCGCGTCGTAGAGGCGGGTGTTGCCGATTGCCGCAGCCATCTGGTCGGCGAAGCTGCGGGCGAGGTCCTGCTGCGCCGCCGTCCAGTCGCGGATGACATCGTGGTAGAGGACGAGCAACCCGAGGGGCTCGCCCCGGAAGATGATGGGGACGAAGCAGACGCTGGCGATGTCGTTCCGGAGGTAGACCGGGTACAGCGCCAGGGTCTTGTCGGCCGTAGCATCGCGCAGGACGACGACGCTCTGTGACCGGATTGCCTGGAGGCCTGCCGTTCGGGCGTCTGCCTGGATCCGCTCGACCCAGTCCATGACCTCTTCGGGCACGTCGTGATGGGCGGCGAGCGTCAAGGGGAACGGCTGCGTCTCGTCGTACAGCCAGAGGCCCACCCGGCTGACGGCGAAGAGCGTCATCGAGTCGGCGATCACGTCGTCGAAGAGCGTCGGCAGATCGAGCGGGCCGCTGATCTCTGCCGCGATCCTTCGGAGTGCGTCTCCGCCGGCGAGCCGCTCGCGGATGAGGCGAAGCGGCAGGCGCTCGCCGTCCAGCGCCAGCGGCTGGTCCGGGCCGGGCTGAAGGATCGCCGGTTCGGAGACTGGGCTGGCACCGGCACGGTCCGCAAGTCCGGCGATGTAGCGTTCGAGATCGGTGCGACGAATGAGCCTGTCCGCGCGCGTGCGACCCTCGACCGACGGCAACTCGCCACGCGAGCACCAGCCTCGGATCGTGCCGCGTCCGACGCCGGCGATCGTGGCGGCCTCGGCCACGGTCAGCAGCGCCGGTTTCTCACCTCGCTCGAACGCGACGGCCATCGGTTGCGGGGGTCCTCCATCGGAGCCTTGTTGCAGCGGGCCGGTCACGGGCGTACGGAATCGGTCGGCTCTGGTACCTCGACGGTACT
>JANMPL010000564.1:0-4521 GCA_031369845.1 Chloroflexota bacterium | reverse complement strand
CGCTTGACCGGGGTTCCGAGAACGTCGGTCGCCATCGCTGTTCCCTCCTCCTCGGCCCTAGGCCTGCGAGCTCGCTGGCGCCGGCGTCGCGGTGCCTGCCTGCATCGTCCTGGCGGCCTCGCGTATCGCGGCGACGATGTTCTGGTAGCCCGTGCAGCGGCAGTAGTTGCCCTCGAGGGCGTGGCGGATCTCGTCATCCGAGGGATCCGCGTTCCGGGCGAGTAGGTCGGCGGCCACCATGATCATCCCTGGGGTGCAGAACCCGCACTGGAGGCCGTGCTTCTCCCAGAAACCCTGCTGGAGCGGATGCAGGCCATCGGCGGGCGCCATGCCCTCGATCGTCGTGACGCTGCTGCCGTCGGCCTGGACGGCGAGCATCGTGCAGGACTTGATCGCCTGGCCGTCGACGTGAACGGTGCAGGCGCCGCACTGGCTCGTGTCGCAGCCGACGTGCGTGCCGGTGAGGTCGAAGTCCTCGCGGATCAGCTGAACCAGGAGACGTCTGGGCTCGACGTCCGCCTCGCGTCGCTGCCCATTGACCGTGAGCGCAACATGCTCGGTCACCAGTGAGCCTCCTCTCCCCTGTCGGCCGACTCTGGTGCGGACGAGTCGCCGAAATGCGGTGGCTGGCGCGGGTTGCCTGGCTGGCGCGGAAGACCCTGAATGCTGGCACTGCGGCCGTCCGGAATCAAGGGCAATCTCGCCCTGCGCGCAGCCGGCGGGATCGGCTCCCTTTCGGGCGCCCTCCGCAGCCGAATCGCGATGGTTCCAATCAAACGAAACGGTCGCGAGAACCGGTCTGAGCGGCCAAACTGCAGCAACCGCAGGCGATCGATGCGAATTCATGGGTGCCTGACCCTGAGCCAGGGCCGAAGGCATCGATGGGCCGCACGGAGGTTGGTTGGAGACGGCTACTTCAAGGCTTGCCGCCGCCTCGCAACCCGCGGTCTTCGTGTGTGGCGAGGGCTCGGTAATCGCGCCCTTTCGGCCGATCGTTCCGCTTGGTCGAAACCATCTCGAAATCGCCGTTGGGAGGGTTGCTCAGGGCGCCTCTGAAGGAATCAGCCGGAAAAACACGCCGACCGCGGCAATGTGCCTGGAGGCGGCCCGGTACACGAGGTTGGCCGGGAACGGTTGCTGGGCGCGCGTCGCCCTGATGACAGCGTCTCGCTCGGGTCCCGACGGCAGACGGACGACCGAGAATGTTTCGCCACCCGCCGGCGGGTCGATCTGGACGACGCCAGCCGCCTCGGCGTTTCGGGTCCACTGGGTGGCGCCGTTCGGGTGGCCGACGTACCGCTGCCCGTCGACGCTCAGCAGCGTGAGGAGCGTCGTTCGCGACCAGCCCGTCCGGCGCCCGATGACCTTGAGTTCAACGAACCCGTCGGTGCCCGGCGCGCCGCGGGCACGCGAGGCCCGAATCATCGGGTCCATGAGCCGAATGAAGCGGTACATGACGCGAAGGGCGGTGCGCCAGAAACTCGAGCCCTTGGAGGCGGTCATAACCGACGTCCTGGCTGGTTCGGACCGGCCGGAGTGTACTTGCCCGTGGCAGCTGACCGGATGTCGATCGCCCGCGGATCGAGGGCGGCGGCCAGCTCCTCGGGCGAGGCGGTGGCGGCGAGCCGGGCGGCATTCGCCAGGACCTCGACCTTCGTGTGTGCGCGCTCCCGCGAGAGGCCGCCGAGACTCGACGCGTTGGCAAGGCCCACACGCACGAGGCCCCTTCCTTGGGTCGAAGCCGCGTAGTGCGCGGCCCAGATGAGGAGTTCCGGACGGTCCGCGGCGTCAGCCGACGGGTCCAGGGCGCCGCAGACGATCCCCCGATCCGCAGGCGCTTCGGCGATGAGCCGCCAGTTGTCGGGCCCCGCGATCACGTCGAAGGCGTAGCTCGAGAACGGCAGGTCGTACAGCGTCGCGGCGCCGATCGTGTCGGCGTTGCCACCCGTGATCACGAGCGACAGGTGGACGGCATCACCGAGGCCCGCCGTGGCCGTCCGCAGCGCATCGCTGAACCGTCGTCGTTCGCGCTCGTCTTCGCCGACGTCGACCGCGGCTGGCTCCTCGATCTCGATCAGCGGACAGCCCGCTGCCGTGAGCGCCTCGATCGTTCCGCGGATCGATTCGGCGATCGTGGCGGAGCTGGCGCCTGCGCCTGGGCGGCGACCGAGTGTGTACGGCCCGATGAGTGCCTGTTTCACCGCACGATCGGTCGCGGATGCCGCGAGCTGCCACGCGGCGACGATCCGCTGCGAGTCGGCGGGTGTTGCTGCGCGCTCTGCGCCTCGCCCGTCGCTGACTGGCTCGAGGCCGGCCTCCGCCAGCTCCTCGACCGTGCCGCGAACGGCCTCGTCGGGTGCCAACGGTTGGCGAGGGGCCGGATACGGGCCGATGAGGGTGGCGAACACTGGGACTCCTGGGAGGGGGCCCTCGATCCTAGCGCATCGGGTAGTCTCGGCCGTATGCCAGCCCCCGGGGCCCTCCTCGCCGGCCGATACCGCATCATCGCGCCGCTCGGTTCCGGTGGGATGGCGACGGTCCACCAGGCCCGAGACGAGCGGCTCGACCGCGACGTCGCCGTCAAGATCCTCCTGCCGAACCACGCCGGCGATCCGGTCCTCGCGAACAGATTCGAGCGCGAGGCGCGGTCGCTCGCCGCGGCAGCGCATCCGGGCGTGGTCGCCGTTTACGACGTCGATCCGGGCGATCCGGCGGCAGGTGTCGAGCCGTTCTTCGTCATGGAGCTCTGCCAGGGCGGGTCGCTGGCGGATCGGATGGCCGGTGACCGGCGCTTGGCCCCCGACGACCTCATTCCAATCATCATCTCGGTCACCGATGGGCTCGCCGGCCTCCACAGCCGGGGTGTCGTTCATCGCGACGTCAAGCCGTCGAACATCATGCTGACGACCGATCGGGCAAAGCTCGCCGACTTCGGGCTGGCGCGCTCCGACAATCTGGCGGAGGCCAGCGACCTGACCGCCCCTGGCACGGCTGTCGGGACGATGGCGTACCTCGCGCCCGACGTGTTGGCCGGAGGCGTCGCGGGCCCGCCGGGCGACGTCTACGCCCTCGGCGTAGCCGCGTTCGCCGGGCTGACAGGCTCGATGCCGCGGCAGGCCACCTCCGTGGCTGATCTCGTCGCTGCCGGGTCACGTCCGGCCCCGCTCGTGTCCTTGGTCGCACCGGAGCTCGGCGTGGCGTTCGACGAGCCGATCGCCGCAGCACTCGACGTCGATCCCGCGAAACGGCCCGATGCGCTGTCGTTCGGCTCGTCGCTCGCGGCGGCGCTCGGCCGCTGGAGCCGAGCGCGACACGTCGCCGGCCCACCCGCCCGGCGAGGCGCCGCCGACCCGTATGCGACCACCGCCGCCGCGCCGATCGTGCCGCTGCCGCCGATCTCGCCGGCGTGGGCGGCCCTGGTGACACCCTCATCGCCGCGGCCCGTCGCGGGTGCGTCCCAGTTGGGTCGAAGCATGGTCGCGGCGGCCGCCGTTGCCGTCCTCATACTCGCCGCACTCATTTTCGCAAGCGGACGCTTCGCATTGACCGGCGCCCCTCCGGGCTCCTCGCCGTCGACCTCGACCCGCCCGAGCCCCTCCAGTCCGCCACCGTCGGCGAGCCCGTCTCCGTCCCCATCGCCGTCCCCGACGCCTGTTCCCACGCCGTCCGTCGCCGCGCGAGCACTCGCCGCCCTCGATGGCGTCGACGCAGCGATCGCGGCCGCAAAACGCTCTGGCGGCCTCAAGGGCAAGGAAGCGAACGAGCTCGAGCGCAGGGCGAGCGACGTCCGATCGGCCCTCGATGCCGGGGACCTCGATGCTGCGGCCAAGGCAGCCGAGAACCTTGCGGAGAGTGTCCACGACCTCGGCGATGAGATGGACGAAGACGCGGCACGCCGCCTTGAGAATGCGGTCACGGCCGTCATCGAGATCCTTCGCGACCGCTGAGCCGCACCGCGGTGGCTAGCTCACCTCTCGGGCGAACGCTTGGAAGGGGTTCGTCCGGATGAGTCCGTCGATCTCGGCGCCGTGGAGGCCCGTCGCGCGAAGCTGTGGCAGGAACGTTTCGCTGAGATACGTGTACGGACGGGGCGTCCCACCGCCCGGCTGGGCGGGGTCGTACGAGCCCCGATCCTGGCTCAGGAGGAGCCGACCCTCAAGGCCCACGTCGAGGACGCGCCCGATCCGTTCCAGAAAGAACGCGTCGTCGAAGTCGTCGCTCCCGATCGCGTCGTATTCGATCCAGGCACCCCGCCGAGCAATCGCGAGATGCAGGCTTGCATCCGGCTCGGCCTGCGTGTGGATCCAGATGAAACGGTCCGGCGCGACACCCACGTCGTCGAGGATGTCGAGCTGGTCGCGCACGACCACGCCCTTGATCGTATGGCTGCCGATGACGCTCCCGCTCGCCTTCGCGGCCCTCGCCGCCGCCCGCAGGATCTTCGTCTCGGTCGGTGTCAATCCGTCGTCGCCGGCGCTCAGCTTGATCCAGCCAGCCTGCACGCCGGTGCCCGAGATCTCG
>JANMPL010000516.1:0-3764 GCA_031369845.1 Chloroflexota bacterium | reverse complement strand
TCCCCGCGTTCTTCGAGACGCTCGACGGCCGCTCGCTCCAACCCGAAGACACCGATGCGTGCTACTCCGGTCCCGGAGTGGTCGAGACGTTGTTCGATACGTCCGGCCGATTCGGCACCACCATCGGTCCTGGCGACCGATTTGATGCGCACTTGCGCACAACGAAGCATCCGGAGAGCCCCGAGTCGTCTTCGCATCCGGCCTACCAGTCCCCCCATGGAAATCTGGCCAAGTGTCAAGGGCGCGGGGTCTAGCGCCAGCTCAAGTCCATGTTCTTGCCGTCGCGGTCAGGCGTCAGGTCGTGCTGATTGCTTCCATCAGCGTTCATGAGCCAGATGTGGGAGTGGGTGGAGTCGGCCGACTTGACGTAGGCGATCTGTGTCCCGTCCGGCGACCAGACCGGATTGCCGTCCTCGATGTTGTCGTGCGTTAGCGGGGCGGAAACAATCTTCGTCCCGGCATCGATTAGGTAGATCTCGTTGTCACCCACGAACGCGATCGTCGTGCCGTTCGGCGCCCAGGCAGGGTCTCGGTCGTTGACCGCGGACTGCGTCAGGGGGAACGGCCCGGCGCCATCTGCGCCGACGACGTACAGGTCGAAGGCACCACCGACGCCCTCCGCCATGATGGCAAGCGCGGTCGCGTCCGGCGACCAGGCGGGCCCGCGCATGCGCGTGCCGCTGATGATCTCGTGCGCGCCGCTGCCGTCCGGACGGATCGCCCAGATGGCCGAGGGCAACTCCCGCGGATCACCGTGGACGTAGGCGATCCAGTCGTCTTTCGACCAGTTGGAGGCCCAGTCCCACGTGTCACCGATCACGAGCGGCAGCGGATCCGAATTGTCGAGATCGTGGAGAAAGACATCCCGCGAATCCTGGCCCACTCGTCGGCTGAACGTGAGGCGCGTGTGGTCCGGTGACCAGGCTGGGTACCTGTCACCGAGGCCGTTGAAGGTCAGCTGATCGATGTGGCCGGTGAGCGGGTCGAGGTTATAGAGCTCATCGTCGCCGTCTGTGTTGCTGAAGAACGCGATGCCCGGAGTGATCGGAGTCAGAGGGCCGACGACGGCGCCGGCGGCGCTGGGTGGCGGGCCCGACTCACGCGGCGCCGGCGTAGTGGGAGGCGCGCTGGACTCGGGTTCCGTTGGGATGAACGCGCCGATCACCGCGAGCGCGAAGAACGTCGCGATTCCGCCGATGATCACCCATCGCCATGGGACGCGGCGGGGTGGCGGCGGTGGCATGGGTGTCGGCTCGGGGGCCGGCTTCGTGACGGGCGGCTGGGGCTCCGCGACGGGAGGCGGGTGCTGGATGACGGGAGGCGGAGGCTCGACGACTGGCCGGGGCGGCGGCTCGACCAAGGGCGGAGGCGGCTCGACGGCTGGCGGTGGCACTTCGACAGGCGGCGGCGACCGGGTGATGACCGGAGGCGGCTCGACGACGGGCGGCGCCGGCTCGACGACGACCGGTGGCGGCTCCACGACCGGCGGCTCGACGACGGGCGGCGCCGGCTCGGCGACGGCCGCCGCGACATCCCGGACCGTCGACTCCGCCTTCGGCGGCAGGTCCTGTGGAGCGGGCCGCGGCTGGGTGGCCGCATGCGTGACGTTGAACAGCCGCCCGTCGGCGACGCGCATGAACAGGACGGGAGTCCCCCACTCGACGTCGTTCGAGTCCGCCCAGATCGCCAGGCGCGCTTCGGAGATCGCCGAATCGATCGGTTGGCCCTCGGCAAGCATCGCGTAGAACTCGCTCGCGAACAGGACCGCCGCGCGGTCGGTGATCTCGAACTGCATCCCGATGACGGCCGGGATCTCGCGCTGAACGAGGCTCGCGGCAACCCCCGAGAACGGGTCCTGGACGGAGTTCCGCGCACCTTCGCAGGAGTTGAGCAGCACCAACCGCAACGAGCGCTTTTCGTAGAGCACGGCCGCGAGCTGATCTCCGCTCACAGCGCGACCGCGGCCGGCCGCGTCCTCGAAGAGCAGGGCGCCCTCGCCATTCGCGTCGTCGAACCCGCCGTGGCCGATGAAGTGGAGGATGTGGTAGGTGTCGGGGCGAAGCCTCTTGGTGAGCGCCAGCAGGGTGGGCTCCTCCAGCCAGTCGATCGTGACCGCATTTGCATCGGTCAGCGGTTTGAGGGCGTTCTCGAGTTTGGCGCGCTCCACCTCCACGTCGAGCGGTTCCGCGTCCAGCGGATTGCTGATCACGCCGAGAATCCGGAGCGGCAGTTCCATCTCCAGGGCCCGACGAGGCTTCGGCAGGTCCAGGTAGCGGACGACCGGCGTCCAGGCGTTGATCGACAGGAAGTTGGGCTCGTCGTACAGGTATTCCCACGGAATCCCACCGAGCTCCGGCACGTCGGTCAGCGAGAGCGTGATGCGCAGCCCCTGGCCCGTGGCACGCGCCTCGCTGGAGGCGGCACGGTAGAGCTCGCCGGTCTTGCCCTGCATGATGGCGCCGAAGAGCTGCCCGCCGAACTTCCGCGCGAGCTGCATTTCGGGCGACTCGATCTTTCGGACCCCGCGCCGTGTCCGGCCGACCTTGAGGACGAAGTTCTCGAGCTCCGTGTCGGTGAACGGCACCGTGAATCCGCCGGCCCCGTCGCCGGCGAGCCCGCTGCACTCGACCCGGTAGGTCCCCTCCTCCGTGCCTCGCACGATCCGCAGGCGGAACTCCCCGTAGTCCCTCATCAGGCGGGTACCGGCAGTCCCGCCCCGAGCCAAGTGATGAGCCGATCGCTCACCTCCGGGACCCCGAAGTAGCGCGCGTGCTCGATGCCCCTCGTCTCGTCGAGCAGCAACTGCTCGTCGACCGTCGCGAAGGCACCGGCCGTGTCGTTCCCGCAGACGCTGTCGATGCGGACCATGCTGTCGTTGGGCCCACCGCTGAACAGCTGGTCGGTGACGACATCCCGGAAATACGACTTGAGCTGATGGTCGGTCGGCTCGTAGTTCGAGGCGATCGCCAGGTATTCGTTCTTGCCGCGGGGACGGGCGTTTAGCCCCTTGAGGAAGTCGCCGGTCGGGATCATGGCGGCGAGGCCGCGCAACTCCGGGTATGCGGCGACCGCGACCTGCCGGACGAATGCGAGAACGAGATCGACCGTGTCGCCGACGGCGATGCCGACCGTATTCAGGACCGTCGACAGGGTGTCAATCAGGTCGTTCCAATGGCTGACGTCGGCCAGGATCGTGCCGTTGTTCACGGCGCCGACGAGCGCGGTTCGATGGACCCGGATCCGTCGAGTGCCGGGCACGAGGTCGGTTCGCTCGGCGAGCGATCGCGACACGAGCCCGCCGCGGGAGTGGCAGATGATGTCGAAGTCGAGAGTCAGCCCATCGGGGATCTGCTCGAGCAGCCAGTCGATGTTCTCGATCGGGTCGCGGCTGATTGACTGGTGATCGAAGGCGATGACACGGTTGTCGTACATCGCCTGGAGCTTCTTCATCGTCGCGAGCGGCAGGTCGTTGAAGGCACCGTGGGCCCGGCTGAACGTGCCGTGGACGAACAGCAGCGTCCGACCCTTGGCAAGCTCCTGCCAGCGCAGCGAGTCGCCATCGAAGTAGGCCGCCGGTGCCGTGTAGTCGTCGGGCTTGTAGTCGCGAACGCCGTAGCCCTGGTGGGCGATCTCCCAGTCGTCGAGGTAACTGTTCGCCGCTCTGCCGAGCGCCTGGCCGACCGGGAACGCGATCACCTTGAGGACCTGTTTCCCGACCTCGCCGAAGATCGACCGGTCAGCCTGAGTGCCCGGCTCCGGCGGCG
>JANMPL010000465.1:0-5552 GCA_031369845.1 Chloroflexota bacterium | reverse complement strand
CGGGCGGTCGCCATGCCGGACGACGAGGCGGTCGCCGAGGAGGCGCGCCGCCAGGGGGAGCTCGCCCGGGCTTACCGTCGCTACCAGGAGCTGCTTGCGGCGAACGGGTTCATCGACTTCGGGGACCAGGTCAACATGGCGCTCCGGCTGGTCCGGACGTCGGCCGCCGCCCGTCTCGAGCTGCAGTCCCGCTTCCGGTTCGTCCTCGTCGACGAGTTCCAGGACACGAACCGGGCGCAGTCGGAGCTCGTCTCGATCCTCGCCGAGCCGCATCGGAACGTCACGGTCGTTGGCGACGACGACCAGTCGATCTACAAGTTCCGGGGGGCGGCGATCAGCAACATTCTCGGGTTCCGGGACCGCTATCCAGATGCGCGGACCGTCGTCCTCCACCGGAATTACCGCTCGCTCGCGCCGATCCTCGATGCGTCCTATCGACTCGTACGGTTCAACGACCCGGATCGGCTGGAGGTCCGGGCAGGGATCTCGAAGCGGCTGCGACCGGAGCGGGTGTCGGCGTCGGACGCCCCGGCCGTCCGCCTGGAGGCGTTTGCGACTCACGCCGAAGAAGCCGATTGGGTCGCGGCAGAGATCGGACGACGGATGGCGGCCGGTGCCAGGCCGCGCGACCTAGCCGTCCTCGTCCGCGCGAACGGCCACGCAGACCCGATACTCCGCAGCCTCAACGTCGCGGGGATCCCGTGGCGTTTCTCCGGCACATCCGGGCTCTACGCCAGGCCGGAGGTCCGCCGGCTGCTCGCCTTCCTGCGCGCGATCGCGGACCCATCGTCGAGCGTCGACGTGTATGCCGTGGCCGTCGCGGAGCCGTACGGGCTAGGCGGAGAGGACCTGACCGCGATCGTCAACACCGCTCGCCGGCGCCACCGGAGCGTCTGGGAGGTTCTCGATGAGCTCGAGCGACAGCCCGGAATTCTCCGCGTCTCGCCGGCGACGCGGACCGCCGTCTCGCATTTCGTCGTTGATCTGCGACGGTTCACGGAGCTGGCCCACCTCCATCCGGCAGGGGAAGTCCTGTTCAAGTTCCTGCGCGACTCCGGGACGCTTGCCCGGCTCGCCGCAACCGATACGGTGGCAGCGGAAGAGGCCCTCCGGAACATCGCCCGGTTCTTCGACATCGTCCGCGCCCAGTCGGCCCTCCTGTCCGACGACCGTGCGATCTTCGTCGCCCGCCACCTCCAGACGCTCATCGAAGCTGGTGACGATCCACCAACCGCGGATCTCGACCCAGATGCCGACGCGGTCGCCGTCCTCACCGTCCACAAGGCCAAGGGGCTGGAGTTCCCTGTCGTGTTCATGCCCGGGCTCGTTGCCGGCCGGTTCCCGACACACGCCCGACGGGAGCCGCTCGCACTGCCGCTGGAACTCGTGAGGGAGACCTTGCCCGAGGGGGATTTCCAGCTCCAGGAGGAGCGCCGGCTCTTCTACGTCGGCATGACCCGGGCACGCGACGAGTTGATCCTGTCGCACGCCGCCGATTACGGCGGTGGGGTCGCGCGGCGCCTGTCGCCGTTCGTCCTCGAGGCGCTGGACCTTCCCACCGCAATGGCCGTTCCGGGATCGGGCGCGGTGGCCGTCCCGCCGCTCGAGCGCTTGGCGGCGTTCGACCCTCCCGAGCGTGGTGCAACCGCCGCTCGTGGTCCGATCGATGAGCCGCTCCTCCTGAGCTTCTACGCGGTCGACGACTACCTGACGTGTCCGCTCAAGTTCAAGTACGGGCACGTGCTCCGGGTACCGCTGGCGCCGCACCATGCGCTCATCTACGGCTCGGCGCTCCACAAGGCGGTCCAGGAGTTCCACCGCCGCCATGCTCGCGGCGAGGTGATGACCGAGGAGGAACTGACCGCGGCCTTCGAGCTTGCCTGGACGAACGAGGGGTTCCTGACCCGCGATCACGAGGAGGCTCGGCTGGCGGCAGGACGCGACGCGCTCCGCCGGTTCCGCGAGGAGCAGCTGAAGCCCGGGTCGGTCATCCCGGCCTATGTCGAGCGGGACTTCAGCTTCACGCTCGACGGCGATCGCGTCCGCGGTCGGTGGGACCGCGTGGACATCGAGCCGGCCACCGAAGCCGCGGCCCCTGAGCCTGACGGCGAGCCCGCACCGCATGCCGACACGGTGTCGCCGACGCTCGGCCTGACCGGCCGTGAGCGCGTGACGATCACGGACTACAAGTCGAGTGACGTTCGCGACCCCGTCAAGGCGCGCAAACGAGCCCGCGAGTCGCTCCAGCTCCAGATCTACGCGATGGGCTACGAAGCGCTAACGGGGCGCCTGCCCGACTACCTCCAGCTCCATTTCCTCGATTCGGGGCTGGTCGGCCGCGTCGAAGTCGATCCGAAGCGCCTCGCGAAGGCCCGCGAGAAGATTGCGGTCGCTGCCGCGGGAATGCGGGCCCGCGACTACACGGCCAAGCCGGACCGGATGGCCTGTTCGTACTGCCCGTTCCGCGAGATCTGCCCGTCCAGCGTGGCGACCTGACGCGGATGGACCTCGCGTCCATCCGTGCCATCACGTTCGACTTCGGCAACACGCTCGTCCCGGTTGACCGGGCCGGCCTCAGGCGAGTGGTCGGAGAAACGGCGATGGTGGTAGTCGAGCGGCTTGGGCCTTTCGCGACGGACGCTTTCCTCTCGACCTGGGCCGAGGAGCGCGAGCGCCAGTTCCGCGAGGAGGTGCCTCAGTTCCGCGAAGTCGACCTTGCGGAGCGGTTCGTTCGCGTCCTCGCCCGCCTTCGCGGGATGCAGCCGCCGCCGGACGACGAGCCTTGGGACCAGGCGGCGGCCGCCACGCGGTCGGATCCAGCGGAAATCGAGTGGGCGGTCGGGGCGTACAGCGAGGCGTTCGTACGCGGCATGCCCGTCGACCCGTCGATCGAGCAGGACCTCGCGAGGCTCGCCCGGCACGCCACGTTGGGGATCCTGTCGAACTGGCCCCTCGCGGCAACCGTCGATCGCTACGCGGAGGCGGCGGGCTGGCTGCCGTACCTCCGGGCGATCGTCATCAGCCAGCGGGTCGGGACGATCAAGCCCCACCCAGCGATCTTCGCCGAGGCTCGCCGGCTCCTCGGCGATCCGGAGCCGGACACGATTCTTCACGTCGGCGATGACTGGGCGGCGGATGTCGTCGGAGCGATACGCGTCGGGTGGCACGCCGCGTACGTAACGGACCCACCGCGCGACTCGCCTCTGCCTGCAAGTGAGCGCGACGAGACCGTCGAATCGGATCTCGAGATCGACTCCGTGGCGCGTCTGACGGCGCTGTTCGAAGACGCGGCTGCGCATCGGCGGCGATAGGGCATTCGCCTCATTGGGCGAGCGTCATCGTGAGTGTGAGGATGCATCACCCGAGACCGGTTGACGTCGATGCTCGAGGGCACGGAGGTTCGATCGCCGATGGCCAGGTACGGGCCGGGCGACCCGCGGGCCGACCAACTCGATCGGACCGCAGGCCGCCCGGCTTCCACGCCATCCATCCTGGTGGTCGACGACGATCCGGCCGTCCTCCGCCTCGTTGAGCGCGTCCTCCGTCGAGCCGGAGCCGACGTGACGACCGTCGACAGTGGGCGGGCGGCCCTGCGCGCGATCGCGGATGGCCTGTCGAAGCCCACGCTCCTCCTGACTGCGATCGACATGCCCGCGATGAGCGGAATCGAGTTGTCGGCGCGGGTCAGGGCGCTCCGGCCGGTCGTCGAGATCGTGATGATGACCGCTGACCCCGCGAGCGCTGACGCCGCCAGGGAGCGGCCGGATCTCGTCCGGCGGGTGCTCCTCAAGCCGATCGACGTCACGGAGCTGTTGGCTGCGACCGGGATGCCGCAAGCCGAGGTCGAGTCGAGGTAGCGCGCGGAGCCGGGGCCCGGGTGTTCGTCCGCGCCTCGTCCGCCGGGTCCGAACCCTTAGAATCGGTGGCGATGGAATCCCGCGATCGCCTGGCCAATCTCGGGCTCCTGGCCGCGGGCGGCGTCGTGTTCATCCTTGTGGCACTGGTGTTCACGACGCGCGATCCGACCATCGACCCAGCGGCAGGCTATCTCGGAGCGCTGCTGCTCGGTCTGGCGCTCGGACTCCTCGCAACATCGCTCTTCTGGCTCGCTGTCTTCGGCCGCCACCGCCGAATCGCGTATCGTGGTGACTGGCCGCGGGCGATCCGTCGTGGCGCCTGGGTCTTCCTCGTCACCGTCCTGTTCGTGGTCCTCCGTCTCAACCAAGTGTTCCAGCCCCCGATTGCCCTGTTCGTGCTCGCGCTCGTCGCCTTCGCCGAGGCCACGTTGTCGGTTGAGCGTTGAAGTCCGGAGGTCGTCCTTGATCAGTGAACGTTCCGCGGTGAGCCCGGCCGAACCACACATCGAGGCCAAGGTGCGACTGGCGGAGGCCGTAGAGGCCGCCCGCGGCGAGATCATCGACCTGTCGCATCGGATCCACGCCAACCCGGAGCCGGCCTTCGAGGAGCGCAAGGCGGCCACCTGGGTCGCCGAGGTCCTGCGCAATCACGGCTACGACGTCGAGCACCCGGCAGGTCGCCTCGAGACAGCGGTCCGAGCCACACGCCGCGGTGAACGCGGCGGCATCGCCCCGCGAATCGGGATCCTCGCCGAGTACGACGCCCTGCCGGGGCTCGGCCATGGCTGCGGGCATAACACGATGGCCGCCTCAGGGGTCGGTGCCGCGATCGCACTCGCTGCCGTCGCCGACGAGTTGCCCGGCGAGATCGTGTTCTTCGGGACGCCCGCGGAGGAGCGGGGAAGCGGCAAGCAGTGGATGATCGACGACGGCCTCTTCGCCGGGATCGACGCCGCGCTGCTCTTCCACCCCTGCGATCGAAACCACGTCGAGTCGCATCCACTGGCGTCGGAAGACGTCGAGGTCGTCTTTCACGGGCTGCAGGCCCATGCCGCCGCCGACCCGTGGAAGGGCAGGAACGCGCTCGACGCGATGGTCATGCTCTTCGCCTCGATCGGCCTGTGGCGCCAGCAGCTCCGCCCTGAGGCGCGCGTCCACGGGATCATCCAGGAAGGCGGGACCGCGGCGAACATCATTCCCGACCGGACGAAGGGCTGGATCATGCTGCGGAGCCCGGATCAGGGCTACTACGACGAGATGAAGGACCGGTTCCGCGCGTTGGCTGATGCGGCGGCGCTCGCGACCGGGACGACGGTCGAGGTCGCGTTCACCGGTGGGGCGATGTCGATGCATCGAAATCGGACGCTCGAGGCGCGCTGGGTGGCCAATGCGGCCGCCTACGGGATCCGCGACGAGGGCCCCGACCCGAACTCGGGCAGCACCGACATGGCGAACGTGAGCTGGGTCTGCCCGACAATCCATCCGGAGCTGTCGATCGCCGACGAGGGAACGCCCGGCCACTCGATCCTCTTCCGGGACGCAGCCGCCACCCCACGCGCCGACGAGACGACGCTCCTGGCGGCGACGCTCGTCGCCCAGACCGCCTACGAGCTGTTCGCCGACCCGTTGCTGGTTGACGCCGCCTGGCGGGAGTTCCGGGGCGAGGGCTGATCGGGCTGGGCGGGGCCGGCGGCG
>JANMPL010000462.1:0-5125 GCA_031369845.1 Chloroflexota bacterium | reverse complement strand
CGCCGCCGGCCGACAGCTTGATCGTCACTCCGTTGGCCCGGGTATCGCCGGCCGGGAAGTTGATCGTCGAGGTCGCCGGATTGGCCGGCGGCGCGGTCGTCGCCAGCGTCACGTAGCCCGTTCCGGTGGCGTTCGTGACCGTCAGGTTGCCGGTCACGGCAATCGCATCGTTGGGGACGCCGAGGCGCCCGGCGACATCGAACGACATGTTGGTGTTCACCGCGAGGGGCGGTCCGCACCGGGTGTCGAGCATCCGGACCGGGTCGCCGGCCAGCGCGGTGTATGTCGCGCCCGTGTCGTCGTTCAGGAAGTAGCCCGTGACGTCGAGGATGAAGTGGGTCTGCTTGCCGCCCCCCGCCTTGTAGGTGAGGCTGACGCCCCCGGCGTTGCTGAGCGGGCTCGTGATGTTGTTCGCCCGGTTGTCGCCGAGCGGGAAGTTGATCGTCGAGGTCGCGGGATTGGGGTTCGGGAGCGGCGTGAGCGATGCGTAGCCCGCCTGCTGCTGGCCGACGATTGTCAGGTTGCCCGTGATGGCCACCGCGTCGTTCGGGATCCCGCCACGGCCGGCGATGTCGACGCTCTTGGGCACGCTCGACGTGAACGGCCCGATGGTCCCGATGTTGAATCGCGAGTCGAGAAGACGGACCGGCGGGATCCCGACGAATGTCGAGCCCGCCGTCTGAAGCTCACTCACCCTGGTCGCCCAGGTGCCGTCGGACTTCGTGTACTGATTGCCCTGCCAGACCGCGTTCGTATCGCGCGGATCCTGGGCGACACCCACGTAGTGACCCCATTCGGTGCCGGCGTAGGCGACGGCCCCGCCGTTCGCGATCTCGCGTGCGGCGCTCATCCTGTTGACCGAGTCGGAGGGGAGCTGATAGCGGTCGAACGAGGACATGCCCTCGGTCGCCGACGACACGGTGTACACGGCATGAAGGATGCCGCTCTGGGACACGCCGATGCCCGGATACCACGTGTCCTTCCCCGCCGTCCCGATGAGCATGTCCTGGACGAGGCTGGGCGTTGTCGTCGAGGTGTCGAGCTGGGTGACGCGAGCGCAGTCGCGGTTTTCGCCGACGTTGCCGCCGGCCGGGTCGCACGGGTAGGTCGAGGCAAACGTCAGGACGTTGTCCTGCCAGATCGCGTCGGTCGGGCGCCGGTCGACAGTGCCGCCCGGGAAGACACTCCCGGGTTGGATCGGCCGCGGCGGATCCACGAAGCGCGCCACGACATTGAGGTTGGTGAGATCCTGCGGTGGCGAAAGCACGGTGCCGCCACCGGCGTTGGTGCCGGTGATCCGCATGTACAAGACGTTCGACTGCGTGTCACCGGTCGGGGGCGCGAGGACCTGCTCGCTGACGACGTAGACGGTGTTCGAGACGCCCTGCAGTGAGATGGCTGGTCGGGGCGCGAACATGTCGAAGTTGAAGTCATAGGTGAAGTCGGGCAGGGCGGGGAAGTTCAGCATGTTCGCCCAGTCGAAGGTCGTCAGGCTGCCCGCGTCGAAGGGGATCCCGCTCGCGCAGTCCGTCGCTACGTCGGTGAGGACGTGTTCGTTGACGCCGATCGTGAACTTGTCGCCCGAGGTACCGACCGTCGGCCGGTCGGGGAAGTAGCCCGTGTAGAGGACGTAGAAGTGGTAGTAGTCGCCGGTCGGGTCGGCGGTCGTGCTGATCGCACCGAACACAAAGCCGATTGCGTCGTCGCCGTCGCCGGCGCCGTCGTCGTCGCAATGCCAGCCGGTCGTCGTGCCGAGCCAGCGGTTGTGCTTGGAGTCGTACAGCCAGCGCGGGTCGCTCACGCCGTCGATCGTGACCGGCGAGCCCGCGATCTCGAAGTCGCCGAGGTCGAAGAACTCGAAGATCCCCAGATCGGCGGCTGTCGCGGTGCCTTCACGGTTCGTGAAGCGGAGCTTGTTGTTGACCGTCTGGACGACGTCATCCGGACCGACGGCGACCCACGGGTCGGGCGGCTCGAAGCCGGAGGCCGTCTCGTTGAGGCCTTCCCACGGACCGAATGAGGTCGCGGCGGGCGCACCCGAGCCGGTCACCAGGTCGGGAGCCGGCACCACGCCGGTCGGCGCGGCCACGTTGCGCGTCGCCGGCGCTGACGCGCTCTTCCGGCTCGAAGAGTCGATGCTGGGCTTCTGGAGCGGTTTTGCTGGACCGTTGCCACGTCCCGCGTCCAGCGCCTTGGCGCCCTGGCCGCGCACTGTGGGCGTGCGCTCCGAACGCGCGGCAGGAGTCGAGGCTCCCGCGGTGCTCGTGGCGCGTCCGGCCGAGATGCCCGCGGGCCAGATGAGTCCGAGGCAGACAACCACGGCGAACATGCCGAGGAGCGACCGGGTGTGGCGGCGTGGCGGTCGAAGCACTGCTTCCTCCATCGATTGGTGTCCGCGACCGTGCGAGTGCGGCCGGAGACTCCTGGGAATCGTGGCGAGAGCCGCCTGGGATCGTGACTCCGCGTTTCCACAGGGTACACGAGGCTTCCACCCCGACGCGATCGGTACGAACGTCCTCGCCTTGGCCTTACCCGCGACGGTGGTGGCCCGCAGTGGCCGCGTGCGCTTCAGGAATCGGCGAGGTAGTCGTCCCCTCGCCCTCGCCGCGCTCGACCGGATGGCCGTGGGCGCTCCAGGCCGGCAGCCCGTCGGCGACCCAGCTGACATCGCTGAACCCGGCGGCCCGCAGCAGGGACGCGGCGACGCTCGCCCGATAGCCCGAGGCGCAGATCGTCGCGATCGGGCGATCGCGAGGCAGGTCCTCGAGGCGGTCCTGGAGTGAGCCCGCGGCGATGTGTTGCGCCGCCGGCACGTGGCCCGATGCGTACTCCGTGACCTGGCGGACGTCGACGACAAACGGCGCATCCGGGCCTCCGCGACTGAGGCGCGAGGCGAGCTGGTCGACGGTGAGCCGGCCGCCGGATTCGACCGGAGCGCCCGACTCGGTCCAGCTCGCGAAGCCGCCGCGGACGTGGCCGAGGAGCGTTTCGTAGCCGACGCGCATCGCCTGTCGCGCGGCGTCGTCCCAGTCTTCCGGGGAATCGAGCATCAGCACGAGCGGCCGATCCGGTTCGACGACCCAGCCAAGCCACGTGCCGAACGACGAGCCGGAGGGGATGGAGACGGATCCCGGAACGTGCGCCATCGAGTGGGCCGCCGGCGACCGGAGGTCGACGAGGACTGCGTCCTGCTTCAGCGCGGAGCGGACGTCCTTCACTGCCATTGGCCGGGGTTCGTGCGGGCGGCCGCCGAGCAATCGCGGGCCGGCCTGGTTCGTCGGGCGCATTCTCGCGAAGTAGCGCGGGAACGCCGGCTGGTCACGAAGCAGGAGCCGTGCGAACCCGTCCACGTCCGCCGGTTGGACCATCGGGTTGTGGCGCCGCTCGAAGCCGACGGTCGACCACGGCGTCGAGGCGATGCCGGTCGAGCAGAGGGAGCCTGCGCCGTGGGTCGGATAAACGCCCACGAAGTCCTCGTGCGGGAGGATGACCTCCCGGATCGAGCGGAACATCTCCCGGGCGAACGGCAGGGCGTTCTCCTCGCCGAGGAGATCGGTCCGGCCGACCGCGCCGACGAGGAGCGAACCGCCGGTGAAGAGAAGCAGCGGTTCCAGGGCCCGGGACGTGTCGGCGACCGCGTAGGCGACGTGCTCCGGCGTGTGGCCGGGGGTCTCGAGGGCCGTGAATTGGAGTGCGCCGATATCGAACGACTCGCGGTCGCGGATTGGGCGGTGGTCGTGGGCGAGGTCCGCGCCCGCCCCGATGACGTGGGTCGCCCCGGTGAGGGCAGCCAGCTCGCGGCCACCCGACACGTAATCGTTGTGGAGATGGGTCTCGACGACGTGCGTGATCCGAAGGTCCGCCGCGCGGGCCGACTCCAGATAGATGTCGACGTCGCGGCGGGGATCGACGACGGCGGCGAGCCCGGCCGACTCGTCGGCGATGAGCGTCGAGAGATGGCCGAGGCCGTCGATCACGAATTGACGGAGGAGCATCGCGCCGAGCGTACCACCGGCCGGGCCGAGCATTCTGACGTCCGGGGCGGCGGTCCGATGGTAGACTCCGGCCGACCCCGAAGGCCGGGACGAGGGCTCAACGAAGGCAGATCTCTGGAGGGATACAGGACGTGGCTCAGCGAATCCTCGTGCTCGGTGGCGACGGCTACCTCGGCTGGCCGACGGCCATGGCGTTCTCGAGGGCGGGCCATCGCGTGGCCGTCGTGGACAACTTCGCCAAGCGCAAGTGGGAGCTCGAGCTCGGCGTGCGGCCGCTCTTCCACGTTTCGACGCTCCACGAGCGCGTCCGGGCCTGGCGCGAGGTCACCGAGAACGACATCGAGCTGCACGTCGGGGACCTGACCGACTACGCGTTCGTCGAATCCCTCATCGACGACTTCCGCCCTGACACGGTCGTCCACTACGGCGAGCAGCCGTCCGCGCCGTATTCGATGATCGACGTCCGAACGGCGACGTACACCCAGGCGAACAACGTCATCGGCAACCTCAACGTCCTGTTCGCCATTCGCGACAAATCGCCCGAGACCCACCTCGTCAAGCTCGGCACGATGGGCGAGTACGGGACGCCCGACATCGACATCGAAGAGGGCTACCTCACCGTCGATCACAAGGGCCGATCGCACACGTTCCTCTACCCGAAGACGCCGGGCTCGATGTATCACCTCTCCAAGGTCCACGACTCGCACAACATCCACTTTGCGACCCGGATCTGGGGCCTCCGCGCCACCGACCTCAACCAGGGCGTGGTCTACGGGGTCGAAACCGACGAATCGGCCCTCGATCCGCGGCTGGCGACGAGTTTCCATTACGACGAGGTATTCGGCACCGCCCTCAACCGGTTCTGCGTCCAGGCCGTCATCGGCTTCCCGCTCACGGTCTACGGCAAGGGCGGCCAGACCCGCGGCTACCTGAACATCCGCGACACCATCCAGTGCGTCTCGCTCGCGGCCGCCAACCCGGCTGGGCCCGGTGAGCTGCGTGTCTACAACCAGTTCACGGAGCAGTTCAGCGTCGCGGAGCTGGCGCACAAGGTGCGTGACGCAGCGCAAGAGATGGGCATCGAAGCACGGATTTCACACACCCCGAACCCGCGCATCGAAGCGGAGGAG
>JANMPL010000461.1:0-2306 GCA_031369845.1 Chloroflexota bacterium | reverse complement strand
TCGGCGGCGGCTGCGCCGCCTTCACCGGCGCGGTCATCGTTGCCGGCGGCACGACCCTCAATGGGGCTGGGTTCGGCAGCGCGGTTCAGGGGCAGCAAGCCGGTGACCGGGCCCTCGCAGGCGGCGCCAGCGAAGTCCTGTGCTTCAAGGTGACCCTGCCGCTCAACACCGCCAACGCTTTCCAAGGCGCGACGTCCACAGCGACCTTCACGTTCGTCGCCGAGCAGACCGCCAACAACCCGTAAGTCGCACGTCGGCTGCACAGCGCTGCGACCTGCCGTTCGGCGGGTCGCAGCCCAGTTCCCAGTCGGCGATCACCGGATCAACAACACGGAGGCAGCGATGAGGATCCTCGAGGCGGCAACCGCCGGCCTGCGGCGATTCCTCGACCTCCTCCTCATCGCCCTCGTCGTCATCGTCCTGGTGGGCATCCTGCTCGCCAAGCTCGTACCGCTGACCGGGCGCCAGACGATCATCGTCGGCGGCTCGTCCATGGAGCCCGCGATCGGGCTCGGGGCCGCGATCGTCATCCGGGCGGTCCCGGCCGAGGCCCTCGCCGTCGGTGACGTCGTCACGCTGCACGCCGGCGAGAAGAGCGCCATCTACACGCACCGGATCATCGAGGTCGTCGATCGCCCGGACGGGCGCTGGATCCGGACGAAGGGCGACGCCAACGCCACTCCCGACCCGACGCTGATCCATTCCTCCGCGGTCGTCGGGCGAACCGAGCTGGCCATCCCGCTTGCCGGCTACCTGCTCGCGCTGTTGTCGATCCCGACCGGCGTCCTCTTCCTCGTCGGTCTCGCGGCGATGCTCCTCGCGTCCGCCTGGCTGCTCGAGTCGCTTGAGCTGGAGCGGGCGACGGTGACCATGACGCTCGTGCCGGGGACCGACCGGGGTCAGGGCGAACCGATTGCCGTCCGGCAGCCGGCACCGTTGGACCTCGCGATTGATGGGGGCTCACTGAGAAGCGCCGGACTGAGCCGTGCTGAGCAGCTCGCCTTCATGCAGGCATCACGCGAGCACCGCAGCTCGTCCATGTCGGGTGGTTCGAGGCCGATCACCCGCCGGCCCGGCTGACAGGCGCCCCGTGCACAAGCGGTTCGTCCTTTCGGCCCTGCTCGTCGCCGCCGTCGTCATGGGTGCGACGGGCCAGGCGACCCTCGCCCGCCTCACGGACCAGGACGCCTCGACGAAGTCCTTCTCGACCGACACTCTCGCGCCGCCGACGAACCTCGCCGCGACGCCAGTCGGCCTGACCGCGAGCCTCACGTGGACCCCCAGCGTCGATACCTACGCCGCGGGCTACGAGATCTGGCGGAGCACGACGAGCGGCAGCGGCTACGCGCTCGTCGGGACCGCCACGCCCGGTACCGCGTCGAGCGCCAACGATTCAGCGGGGATCGGCCTCTTCTACTACGTGCTCCGCTCGTATTTCCAGAACTGGCGCAGCGTCGACAGCAACCAGACGAGCGTGACGATCTCGGTCGGCCCGGTCAACACGGGCGCGAAGGCCTGCGGCGCTAGCACGGCCGACACCGGTGGTGACGGCGACGGCTACGAGACCGGCACGGCCAATGCCTGCGCCGACGACAGCGTGATGGCGACTGACGTGAACACCGGAACCGGCGCCCGCTCGACGGCCTGCGTCAACGTTGCGAATGACCGTCACCGGTTCCGCGACTTCTCGCTGGGCCTGCCGGGCAGCGTCACCCTCGTCAGCGGGATCCACGTCCGGGCCGACGTCGGCATGAACAACAACGGTGGCACGTCACGCCTCTGCGTCGAGCTGTCGGGCGACGGCGGGCTTACCTGGACCGCGGCCAAGGTCCTCACCTTGTCGGGTGCCGCGGAGGCGACGTACTCGTTCGGCGGGGCGGCGGACACGTGGGGCAAGGTCTGGACGGCCGGCGAGTTCACAAACGCCAACTTCCGCGTTCGATTCACCGATGCGACGAACCAACCGAGCAAGGACTACCTGCTCGATTACGTCGCCGTCGACGTCACGTACACGCCCTAGGTGTAGTTCCCGGGGTTTGTGAGACATGGGGTCAGACCGTCATCAGCTCCAAGAGCCAGCCCTTCAGGTGGTCGAGAGCCGGCACGCGTTCGAAGCCGCGCGCGGTGAACGGCGTGCCGTCGTAGCGCTCGGCCGGGGTGTGCCAGTCGAGCTCGCCGTGGAGCCGGTCGTAGTTGTAGTAGGTCGCGAAGTGGGTCAGCCCGTCGGCGGCGGCATCGAGCGTTCGGAAGATCTTGCGGTCGAGCACCTCCGACTGGAGAATCCCCCAGAAGCGCTCGATCTTGCC
>JANMPL010000417.1:0-3236 GCA_031369845.1 Chloroflexota bacterium | reverse complement strand
GCCTCAGGGTCGACGACCGGCCAGCCCCTGCCGGCCTCGGGCTGGATGAACGGGATCCTGCCCCCGGCCTCGGGCCGAACGATGCCTTCGATCTCAAACATTTCTCGACTCCTTGATGAGGGATCCCCGATCACCTTGGTGGCGATCGAGTTGATGTCTGTGACGCTACGTCCCGGCCCGCGGCGGCTCATCGGGAGAAGGCCCCATTCGGTCGTCGGCCCTGTCCCCATTCGTGTCGGGCGGCAGTCGTATCCGTCCAGTCCCGTGATCGATCGGCCGTCATACTTCTGGTTGAATTCGCGGGGTTGGCCACCGTGCGTCAAGGGGAGACGATCGCCTGTGGTGGAGCGAATCAGCCGCCTCGTCGGCCGGCAAGATGCGCTGGCACGTCTTCGGGCCGCCGTCGAGCTGGCCGAAGGGGCCGAGTCCCGCATCGTCCTCATCGAAGGCGAGCCCGGGATCGGGAAGAGTCGCCTGGTAGCTGAGCTGCTCTCGACGCTCGACTCGGATGGCGCGCTCACCTTGTTTGGCACGTGTCCCCCCATCGCGGGGCCCGACCTCCCCCTCGCACCCGTCGTCCAGGCCCTTCGCGGCCTCGCCCGCAGCACGTCCCCGGAGGAGGCCGCGACCGTCTTCGGCCCTTCCCGGGCAGTGCTGTCGGCCATCGTGCCCTCGCTGGCCGCAGACGGCGGAGCGCAGCCTCCGAGCGCCGTCTCGCTCGGGCTGCTCTTCGAGCATCTGCTCAGTGTTCTGGAGAGGCTGAGCCTCCGCCACAAGCTCGTGATCCTCGTGCTTGACGACATTCATTGGGGAGGTCCGTCCACCTGGGATCTTCTCGCTCATCTCGCCAGGAACCTGGCATCGCTCCGCGTCCTGGTGCTGGCGACCTATCGCAGGGACGCTCTCCAGCCCGCCGATCGAGCGACCCAGCTGCTCGTCGAGCTTTACCGCAGCCCCATCGTGGAAACGGTCGAGCTCAGTGGCCTCACCTCCGACGACGTGGCCGAGCTCATGACCGAACTCAGCCCGGAGCTCTCGGCCGCCGCCGCGAAAACGATCGCTTCGCGAGCGCACGGGAACCCGTTCTACGTCCAGGAGCTAGTCGCGGCCGCCGGGCAGGGAGGCGTCCCTGAGTCGCTCCGCGCGACGCTCGTGGCGAGGATCGACGCGCAGCCGGAGGAGGTCCTGCGAGTCCTGCGCGTGGCGGCCGTCATCGGCCGCCGGGCCGAAGCCGAGTTGCTGATCCGCGTCACCGGGTTCCAAGAGGATCTCGCGATCGCCGCGCTGCGCCATGCCGTCAGGGTCGGCCTCCTCGAGGCAGTCGACGGGGGTCCCGGCGACGGCTACGCGTTCCCGCACGAGCTCCTCCGCGAGGTCGTCTACGCCGAGCTCCTGCCCGGCGAGCGGTCGCGGATCCACGGCGCGGTCGCCCGCGCCCTGTCGGCTGCGCCCGATCCGGACGGAAGCAAGGCAGACCGTGCCATTGAGCTGGCCACACATTGGCGAGAATCGGGCGACGTCGTTCGGGCCGTCCCCGCGCTCATCAAGGCCGCCGACGCCGCGCAGCGTGCATACGCTTTCGTCGAGGCTCATCGCCTCTACGAGCAGGCCTTCGCGTCGATGGCAGGCGCGGTCCCTGCGACTCCGTCCCCGGCGATCGGCTTCCGACCGGCGGCACACGACAGCGGCCCGGAGTGGGGCGAGATCCACGCCGGCGCCGCGGAGGCCGCGAGCCTGGCCGGCGAACCGGCACGCGCGCTCGAGCACATCGATGCCGCCCTGACCCAGGGCGCGGCCGACGGGCCGACATCGTTGCGGTGGAGCGAGCGGCGGGCGAGGTATCTGCTCGAGTCGGGGCGCGAAGACGAGTCACTCGAGGCCTATCAGATGCTCACGGCCGGGGCCGATGACCTGGCGCCGAGCGATCGCCCCCGCCTCTTCGTTGCTCACGCAAGAGCCTTGACCCTGGCCGGCCACTACCGGGAGGCAGGCGAAATGGCCGAGACCGCCTTGGGCCTGGCCCGCGACGCCCGCCAGGCGCCGGAGGAATGGCAGGCGCTGAACCTCATCGGCACGTCGCATGCCTTTGCCGGTCGGTCGGAGGAAGGCCTCAAGGCCCTGACGGAGGCACGCCGCCTGTCGCAGGACCGCCGGACCGACAGCGTGATACGCCCGCGTCCCAGCCGGATCGGCGAGATGCTCGGCGGCCAACTCAGCGCCGCCCGGGCGCTGGAGCAGGCTGGGCATTCGGCGGAAGCCCTCGACGTCGCGCTGGAGGCCGCCGCGACGGCCGATCGCCTCGGTGCCGCGCGCTGGCGGGGCGAGCTCGACCTGGCCGCGATGTGGCAGCTGTACCGACAGGGACGCTGGGCCGAGGTCCGGGCCCGGTGTGATGAACGCCTCGCGGACGCGGCAGCCGCGCCGATGCCGGAACTCCACGTGCTGCGCGGACGGATCGGGGCGGGGGAGGGCCGCTGGGTCGAGGCCGAGGAGGATCTCGCGGCCGCCGAGCTGTTCGTCGCTCGAACGAACCGGTCGGACCTCATCGCCAGGTATTACCTCGCACTCGCCGAACTTGCCTTCTGGCGGCGGCGATACGCGGAGGGTGCCGCCGTGATCGGCGATGGCCTGGCTCGGCTCGGGGAAACCGAGGATCGCCTGTCGCGGGCCGAGCTGTGCCTGTTCGGTCTACGGCTGGACGTCGAGCTCCGCGCCGAAGCGCAGTTACGTCGGGCGGGCACGGAGCTGGCGGCCCACGATGAGGCTGCCGCGCGCTCTCTCGGGGAGGTGCGTGCCCTGCTGGCAACTGCCAATGTGGGCAGCTCGGAGCCGGCGGTCGCCTCCTCGCGGAGTGACGGAATTCTGGCCTCTGCGGCGGCCGAGTTCTCGCGGCTCGCCGGTGCCGATCCGGCGGCCTGGGCGACTGCGGTCGCGACGCATGAGGGATCCAACGAGCCGTACGCGACGGCGTACGCGCGCTGGCGGCTCGCGGAAGCGTCGCTCGCAAGTCGGGAGGGTCGGGGACCGGCGGGCGAGGCGCTACGGCAGGCGTACCGGGAGGCCGTGGACCTGGGCGCGGCACCGCTTGTCGCCGAGATCGAGGCGCTGTCAACGCGGGCGAGGATCGCCCTCGATGTTGCGGTAGCCGGGCCGTCGGTGGAGCAGCCCCGAACGGGATCTGACCTGGGACTGTCGGAGCGGGAGCTCGAAGTGCTGGCCCTCGTCGCGCAGGGCCG
>JANMPL010000218.1:0-1759 GCA_031369845.1 Chloroflexota bacterium | reverse complement strand
TCGATGTCCTCCCGGATGCGGCGGCGTTAGCGGGAATCTACCGCCCGCCGCTTATCTGCCACTTGCGCCGAACACGAGCGCGGCATTCAGGCCGCCGAATCCGAAGGAGGTCGACAGGACCCGGCGGTACTCGCCCTCGCGCCCTTCGCGGAGCAGGCACGGGAGGAGCGCCGCGACGTCAGGGTCGGGCTCCGAGAGGTTGACCGACGCGGGCGCCCAGCCATCCCGGATCGCGAGCGCGCAGATCGCGGCCTCGATCGCCCCGGACGCCCCGAGCGGGTGTCCGTACAGCGCCTTCGTCCCGCTCACCGGCACACTCAACGCTCGTTCGCCTAGAGCCAGGGCGATCGCCCGCGCTTCCGCGATATCGCCGAGAGGGGTCGACGAAGCGTGAGCGCTCACGTAGTCGATGTCCTCAGCTGCGACCCGCGCGTCCGTCAGCGCAATCGTCGCGGCGCGTGCCGCCTCCCGGCCGTCGGCTCGCGGCTGGACCATGTGATAGGCATCCGAGGTTGCGCCGTAGCCCATGACCTCGGCGTAGGGCTCCGCGCCGCGCGCGCGGACGACCTCGTCGGACTCGAGGACGAGGAGCGCCGCGGCCTCACCCATGACGAACCCGTCGCGTTTGGCATCGAACGGCCGGCACGCATGCGACGGGTCATCGTTTGTGCCGGCCGACAGCGCCCGGATGATGTCGAACGCGCCGAACGCGAGCGGGCTGAGCGGGATCTCGACTCCGCCGGCGATCGCCGCATCGATCTCACCCGCCCGGATCGCCCCGAGCGCCTCGCCGATCGCCACAGCCCCCGACGCGCACGAGTTCGCCGTCGAGAGGATCGGCCCGCGGACACCGAGCGCGATCCCGAGGTTGGCCGGCGCGGCGCCCCCGAAGACCGCCAGGGCGAGGTTCGGGGCGACCTGTCGGATGCCCTTCTCCATGTAGCGCTCGTGCTGCTCCTCGGCATAGGCGATGCCGCCCAGAGCGCTTCCGAGATAGATCCCGATCCGCTCCGGCGACGCCGCACCGTCCTCGCCGGGTCGCATGGCTGCATCCTCGAGCGCCAGCTGTCCGGCGACGAGCCCGAACTGGCTGAACCGATCGAGCTGGCGGGCCGTCTTCGGCGGCATCCAGGCGAGCGGGTCGAAGTCGTCGACCTGGGCGGCGACCTGCGATCGGAAGGGCGAGGGGTCGAATCGATCGATCCGGCGGACCGGCGAACGGGCCGCCCGGATGCCCTCCCGGAAACCCGCTACTCCCGTACCGACCGGGGTGATGACGCCAATGCCGGTGATCCAGACGCGCCGTCGGTCGTTATTCATATAGATGATTTCGCCGCGACGCCGTCGTCGGACTCATCGGCGGCCAGGGCCTCGGCGATCGCCTTGAACGTCGCGAGCGTCCGCGAAGCGATCGGCCGCGTGAACGCGCGGTCGACGAACGCCGCCCAGCCGGGCACTCGGGGTCGGAACTCGTGGTCGATCGAAACCCGGCAGCCGCCCTCTGCCGGCTCGATGCGCCAGGTGACATCCATCCCGTTGGTCGCCCCGCCGAGGTGGACGAATCGGAGCCGTAGCGACTCGGGCTCGCTCCACGTCCGCGACCGCCAGGCGACCGGCAGACCGAGCCCGAGGACGGGGACGAGCGGCCGGCGGGCCACCATTTCGGCGGTCAGGCGTCCGTCGCCGTCGCGCTGGAGCGGCCGGACCCGGACGTAGTGCGGCAACAGCCGCGGCCAGCGCTCTACGTCGCGGGCGAGGC
>JANMPL010000405.1:0-2634 GCA_031369845.1 Chloroflexota bacterium | reverse complement strand
CTCGCGGCGGCCGGGGAATCGGCGGGCGCCTCGCTCGCGGCCGCCGGGGCGTCAGCGGGCGCCTCGCTCGCGGCGGCCGGGGAATCGGCTGGAGAATCGGCCGGGGCATCGGCGCCATCCGGACTCGTGGCTTCGGCGACGGCGCTCACGGCCTCGGGGGGATCGACAGGCGACTCGATCTCGGGGGCGACGGACTCGACAGGTGCATCCGTCCCGACCGGCGCCTCCGTCGACGCAGTGGCCTCGGCATCACCAACTGAGTCGCCGTCCGTCGCCGTCTCCTCGGTAGCGGTGGATGCGGTGACTGGAGTCTCCTCCGGGCCGTCGGGTGTCTGGTCGGCCGTGGTCGGCTCGTCTGCGACGGCGACGGCGGCGGACCGCTCGGGGGCCGTGTCGTTGTCCGGGGCGCTCGCCTCCGGCTCCGACGCGGACCCACTCTGCTTTTCTTCGGTCAAGTGTCTTGTCTCTCCTGTTCGATCGATGTCCCCGAAATACAACGCGACCTGGGCAGCGCCCAGGCCGTGGTCCGAAACGATGAGATGACGGTCCGTGGTGACTGGGCCGCGGTCCTCTCCCTTCGTGGCGAAGTTGGCGTGGACGATCTTCAGCTGTGCTGCCTTCCGGAGCCGGGAGAGTCTAGCACACGGTTTCTCGCGGCTACAATCGGCCGGCCGTGCCTGAACTGCCCGACCTTACGATCGTCGCCGAGGCATTTCACGCCGCTCTGGTCGGGCGTCCGATCACGGCCGTGGCCGCTCCAGGGCCGCTTGCCGTCCGGGGTACGCCAGGCGAGCTCGAGGCGCTCGTCGGCCAGCAGGTCACCGCCATCCGCCAGCGTGGCAAGTTCCTGATCGTCGACTTCGATCGTGATCGGGTCGTCGTCAATCCGATGCTGACCGGACGATTCCAGCTCGCGCGGCCCGAGGAGAAGCAGCCGACGAAGACCGCCGTGGTGCTGACGTTCGGCGCGCGGAAGGCGGCAACCAAGCGACCCGCCGCCTGGACGAAGCGCGCCGCGTGGATGCCGGCAGACGACGCGCCGGTCGAGGTTCGGTACCGCGACCCGACCCAGATGGGCAAGGTCTACCTGTTGCCTGCAGGGGTCGAGCGCATCGTGCCCGGCCTGGCCGAGACGGAGCTGGGCCCTGACGCCGATGATCCGGCCCTGACGCTCGATATCTGGCGGCAACGGATCCGCCGTCATCCGGGCGAGCTAAAGAACCTCCTCAAGAATCAGGGGTTCATCGCGGGCGTGGGCAACGCCTACAGCGACGAGATCCTCCACGCGGCGAGGCTCCTCCCCTTCCGGAAGCGATCAGACCTTGCGCCGGAGGAGATCGACGCACTCTTTGCGGCGACGGGCTCGACGCTTACGTCGGCGATCGACGTCCTGAGACGTCGTGTTCCACCGACGTTCGAAAAGCAGGTCCGGGACTTCCTGGCGGTCCACGACAAGGGAGGCACCGCCTGTCCCCGGTGCGGGACGAAGATCAGCGAGGTCAAGCCAGGCGGCTTCGTCACGTCGTTCTGTCGCGGCTGCCAGCGCTGAGCAGGCGCCAGCGTCAGGGGATCTTGAGCTCCTGGCCGATGTGAAGCGAATTGCTGGTCAGGCCGTTGAGCGCCTTGATTGCCGCCACGGTCGTCCCGAAATGCCCGGCAATGCCATACAGGTTGTCGCCCTTCTTCACGACGTAGGTCGTTTTGAAGCTCCCGGCGCTTGCGCCCGGCGTGCCGGTTGCGCCGCTGACGGCGCCCGACGGGGAAACAGACGGGGCCACCGATGGCGGAGGCGCGGCAGACGCGCCGGACGACGGCACGAGCGAAGGCGAGGGCGATGGCGTGGGGCGCGGGCTCGGCCGTTGGGTCGGGGAGGCGGTGGGTGACGCGGAGGCAGTGGGCAGCGCCACGGCGGCTTGCTGCGGCCCCGAAAGACGAGCGATTGCGACCGCGACGAACGCGACGACCATGAGGGCGACGAGGGCGGCCTGGGACATCGCCCGGTCGAGGGGCCAGCGCGCCGTCGGTGCCGAGAGGCGCGGATGCTCGAGGATCAATGCGGACCCTCGTGCGATGGGGCGACGGGCAGCGTCGGCCGCCGCGACCGCGGCTGGATCAACGCCCGGCGCGAGCATCGCCGCGCGACTCGCGCGCGCGGCCCGAAACGTCGGGCAACCGCCGTGCTCCGCCGAGAGGCATAGGCGCCGCTGCTTGTCGAGCGTCAGGGCTGCCGGCGGTTCGACGGCGCCGCAGCGGTGTTCACGGTGGGGTACCGCGCTCCGCCAAGAACCACCGGCGGCCCGCAGGTAGGGGCAGATCTCGTGGATCTCCGGCCGGCTGAATTCGGCGCCTTCGCGCGCGGTCGCGGAATCGTCCGACGGTCGGCGGGCGGGCGCGCGCGGCGGCTCGGACTGCTCTTCTACCGGCACGGTCATGGCCAGAGGATAGCGGAGGGCGCCAACGATGGGCCCGTGCGCGCAGCCAGATGGTGCCGCGTCGCACCGCCTCGGGAAACGCAAAAATCCTGGCGACGACCTATTTTCCCGAAAGGCTGCCCTCTCAGTATCTTCGGCGCTGGAGAGCTTGACTTCCGTGTTCGGGATGGGAACGGGTATGGCCTCTCCGCTAGAGTCACCA
>JANMPL010000362.1:0-7261 GCA_031369845.1 Chloroflexota bacterium | reverse complement strand
GGGTCGTGGCGCTGCGGACGGAGCTCGTGAGTCGCGGTCTCGATGGCGGACCGGTCACGATCGCCTGGCATCTGGGGCGGGAAGGTCTCGCCATCCCGTCGACCTCGACCATCCGGCGCATCCTCGACGCGGCAGGGCTCGGCCATCGGACTTCGTCGCGTCGCGCCTCATGACTCGACGGCCGGTCGAAAGACCCGGCACTCACCGGGCCCGAGTGGGTCCACGATCCACTGGCGACCGTTCGATCGAAGTGATCGCGCCGCACCGCCGCCGACCTCCGTCGTCGAAAAGAACGTCACCCAACTCGGTGGGGGATCGGCCAGCGGGTGAATGGGAACGCCGAATGTCGCCGTTGGTTGGTGGTCGTCCAGGTTCGCGACACACAGGTGTCGACGAGAACGGCCCGCATCGATGACCCAGGCAAGCGTCCGATCCTGACCCGTCGCATCCGGTGACCGCGCCCAAACGGTGGTCGCGACCGCGAGATCGTCGCGCAGCCCGTCCGCCAGCCGGCGGACCCGTTCGATGGTCTCGAACAGGGCGATGTTGGTTCCGAACACATACGGCCCGTTGGTGGCGGCGATCCCGCTGGTCGCCTCGAAGACGTAGTGCTTCGTGTAGTGCTCAGCCGGGGCTGGTCGGACATGGACGTCGCGAAGTTCGAACCCGAGCGCCATATAGCTCGGCAGATCGGGGACGAGAAGCGCGATGAACAGCCGGGCGATGTTGCCGTCAGCGTAGAACGAATCGAACCGCGGGTCGTCCTTGTCGGCGGTCATGATCGTCAACGACGGGGTGCAGGCACGGCTGGCCGCGTTGTCGAGATATCGACTGAACCGGGCGCTGAACTCGACGCTGGCGACCGACGTCGACTGGAGATCGCCAAGGGCCGTGTCGGCCCCCGCAGCTTCGAGATGGTCCATCTCGTCGCCGTAGGCGAAGGTGCCTGGTGGTGCGAGAAACGATTCGGCGAGGTAGCCGAACGACCGGACGCCACGGTCGTGGATCTCGTCGCGTACGGCGCCGAGGATGTCGTAGTGCGTGCCGATGTCCGCCGGGATCCCGCCCGGACGCATCTGGATATGGGCCATATCCCCACGCATGAAATCGAACCCGAACCGATCGCGGAGATCGGCGTAATGCCCGGTGACGTACCGCCAGACGTCCTCGCGGGGCCGGTCGAAATCGAGCTCCCAACTGTCCTCGCTCGCAGCCTCGTACAGGGCGTAGCGGCTCAGCGGCCCGAAGACGCGCGACATCGGCTGCGGTCGGGTGAAGCGGAACTCCCGCCACGTGAGCCCCATCGCATCGATCGATCTCGCCGCCTCCGACGGGTCCAGCTCGAGACCACGGTACGGCGGCCCCATCGTCGCCGGCAGCGTCTCGAGGCCGTTGGCGTGCAGCTCCCGGACGAGTGCCGTCCGCCGTGCTCGTCGCCCGAGCGGATCTTCCGGGGCGCCGAACAGGACGCGCATCCGCGTCGCCTCATCGAGCCCACGGAACAGACCGTCAGGATCGCCAGCAACGATGGATCCGTCGGCGGCCCCGACGGCGCGGACCCACCCATGGATCACGCGCTCGGCCTCGTCTACGGCCGCCGTTCCGCGCTGCGAGATCTCCCGGTCAGCCCGACGGATCCATTCGAAATGGTCGGGTTGGGCGAGGACGATCTGGGCGAACCGGTCGCAATGCGGGATGACATCGAGTCCGATGACACGGCCCATGGCGTGAATCAGGTTCACGACCGCTCCGAGCTGCTTCTCGACGGTATCGAGTGCCGGCCGCGCCTCGGCCAGCGCCGGATGGAACAGGGTCTTGTCCAGCTCCCAGCTCACCGGTCCATACAGGCTGCCCACCACGCCCGGCTCAAGGAACGGCAGGACATGGATCGCGCCCTGGATGGCGGGCAGGGTCAGCGCATAGGGGATGACGCCCCACGCGCCACCGACCGTCCGCATGTTGACCCCGACCAGGTTCGCCCGCCGGAACCAACCGGCGTCGGTGGCGTCAGCGACCACGGCTGTCCCGGCCCGGATCGGCACGAGGTGTTCGGCCGCTACGAGCGCTTCCCCGACGACGCTCCCAAGACGTGCCGCCAGGATCTCCAGCACGTCGGTGGGCGACATCGCGAGGGCTTCGTCGGGACGAAGACCGTGAACGAACGACGACTCCCCCGCTCGATATCGGTCGAGCGGCCGCACCTCGAGACTCAACGGACGAACTCAACGTCGTATTCGCGACTGAGGATCACGTCGGCTCGGGCGCGGTGGGCAGAGATGATCCCGTGCTCGATCTGGAGGACTTCCTCGAGGAACGGATCCGCCGGTTCCCGCGCGCGGCGGGCTCGAGCCTGCATCGTCTCCAGCCGGTTACGGGCGATGAACACCCGTGTATCGACATTGTCGAGCAAAGTCGTGTAGGTCCCCTCGGCGACGACCACGCGCGCCGCCTCCAGGGAGATGGTCTCTTCCTCGATCGTGTCATCTGCGTATACGACGAGCGGCTTGCGGATCTCGGCGGCTCCGGCCTGGGCTGCGGCGAGGTGCGCATCAAGCACGTCGAGGTGCACCTCCTTGGGCCCGACGGTCGAGATGTCCTTTCGCCTGGCACGGTCGTTGGACTTCGGCGGCAGGACGAAATAGTCGTCCTGCCCCAGGACAGCGCCGGGGATCCCCAGCGCATCGAACGCCTCGACGAGCGCCTGTCCCATCTCCGACTTGCCGCTGCCCGATTCACCGGCGACCGAGATCGTCGTCCGCCGCGGACGACGACGAACGTCGGCGGCGAGTCGTTCAGCGATGATCGCCGACGCTCGGCGGTGGTGATCCTCGACGATGATCACATCGCCGCGCATCTCAAGCCCTCCTGCTATGGACGCTCTGCCGATTCAAGCGTCGGTACAGACCCCTGTCTTGACGGACGACCTGGAACGACCACGATGCGCTCGTCGTGGGAAACCGCCTGCCGTTGGCCGGCTCGACCCTGTACAGGGCGAGCCAACTGGAGTAACCCGATGCCGATTCGACATCGTCCAACAGGGTCAGGCGAAGCACCCACGGACGTCGAGGCCGGCCTCGATCGCTGTCGCGACCGCGTCCAGATGGGCCTGGATGGATCAGCGCGTGGCCGGCGCGCTCCGCCCCCACGAAGAGGGCGGGTCGTCTTCGTCGACGCCCCGCGGCGATCCGAGATCCCCACGGTAGCCGATCAAGCCCTCGGCGAACGAGAACTGGATCCGTCGATCCACCCATGCGCCGCCCAAAGCAGCAAGCGCGGGGACGGCAACGATCCACGGTCCGTCGTCGCCCAGGACGACCGCGACAACGACCACAAATGCCGTCGCAGCACTCACCCAGCGATGGCGGAGGATCGTCTCGATCGGGTCCAAGGACTCGATCGCCGCGGCTGTCGCGGCATCCTCGAGGCCCCGTTCCGCGACGTCGTCGGTGACCGTACGAACGAGGGCCACGCAGGAGACACTTCCCGTGACACGGACGACACTCGATAGAGGCACGTCCAGTGTCTCGAAACCGGCATCCGAGCGGCGACCGAGATCCATGAAAGCCATCCATCGGCCCAGACGGAGCGGGCCTTGCGAAGACTATGCGCCTGCGACCCGGATGCGTCAAAGCGTCGGCCCATGCGCCTCCGCTGCAGACGAAAGGCGCCGCGCCCACGCGCTCGGTGCGAGGGCGGGGCGGCGGCGGCGGCCCGGTGGAGGAGATCCGGGCCGCCGTGGCACAAGCCATGGAACGCAGGAACGGCTGGCTGACCGCCGATCAGCCCTTGACGGAGCCAGCCAGGAGGCCGCGCACGAAGTAGCGCTGGAGACTCAGGAAGATCACCACCGGCAGGATCATCGACACGAACGCTCCTGCGGTCAGCAGGTGCCATTCGGTGCCCCTGGATCCGATCAGGCCGATCAGCCTCGATGTCAGCACCGCGACGTTCGGGTCCGTGCCGAGGAAGGTCTGCGCGGTCAGCAGGTCGTTCCACGTCCACAGGAACTGGAAGATCGCGAACGACGCGAGCGCGGGAGTCGACAGCGGCAGGACAAGCCGCGTGAACGTCGTGAAGTGCGACGCGCCGTCGATCGCGGCCGACTCCATGACCTCCTTCGGTAGCTGACTCATGTAGTTGTAGAGGAGGTACGTTGCCAGGGCGAGCCCGAAACCTGCGTGGGCCAGCCAGACCGCGAGGAACGTCCCGTTGAGGTCGATGGCGAGATAGGCCTTCAGCACCGGGATCAGCGAGATCTGGAGCGGCACCACGAGCAGTGCCACGACGGTGATGAAGAACAGACGCTTGCCCGGGAAGTCCATCCAAGCGAACGCATACGCCGCAAACGCCGCGATCAGGATCGGGATCGCAACGGACGGGATCGTCACCGCAAGGGTGTTGAGGAAGGCCGTGGCCAAGCCGTCGCCGCCGAAGATGACGGTGGTGTAATTGTCGAGGGAAAGCGTGCCGGTATTGCCGGTGAAAACGGTCCACCAGCCCGAGGTGGCCATCGAACCCTTGTCGCGGAAGGACGTGACGAACAGACCGATCGTCGGGATGGTCCAGATGGCGATCAGGAAGATGACGGTGCCGTTGATGAGGATGGTGGTCGAACGGGAAGTCTTCACGGTCGTCGTTCCTCAGATCGTCCGAGACCGGAACTGGCGCAGGTTGTACCAGATGACCGGCGTCACAGCCAGCAACAGGATGATCGCCAACGCTGAACCGCGTCCGTAGTCGAAGGCGCCGAACATCTGTTTGAACTGGAGCGTCGCGATGACGTCGGTCTTGAAGGCACCACCGGTCATCGCGTAGACGACGTCGAAGATCTTCAACGTGAGGATCGCGATCGTCGTCGCAACGGTCACGACCGTCGGCCAGATCGACGGGATGATGATCCTCCGGAAGACCTGCCACTCCGTCGCCCCGTCGATGCGGCCGGCCTCGAGCAGGTCGTCGGACACACCCTTCAGCGCGGCACCGAGGATGACCATCGCGTAGCCGGTCTGTCCCCAGACGAGGATCAGGATCAGAAGGATGGTGTTCAGGGGCTCGCCGGTCAACCAGGAAACCGGGCCGATGCCGAAGCCTCCGAGGACCCCGTTGAGCAGGCCGATCTGGGGCTGGCCCTCTGGCTGGTATGAGAACACGAACCGCCAGATGATGCCCGCCCCGACGAATGAGATCGCCATCGGCAGGAAGATCAGTGTCTTCGCGAGACGATCGAGCTTCGAGCGATCCGCGAGGATGGCGATGGCGAGCCCGAAGCCAGTGGAGAGGGTCGTGCCGACGACCAACCAGATGATGTTGTTGCGGATGGCGATGATCATGTCCGAGTTCGTGAACGCGAAGATGAAGTTGTCGAGGCCGACCCACTCGACGCTGCTGGCGTCCTTGAAACTGTTGATGGTCGTGATGACCGTGGGGATCAGCAGGTAGAACGCGAGGATCGCCATCGCCGGCCCGACGAAGACGAACGGCAGGACGCGTCCCTTCCAGGCCATCGGCATTCGCTCGACTGTCCAGTTGGCGACCCAATAGATCATCGCCACGCCGCCGATGCCCCACACGATCGCCACGAGGACGATCACGATCTTGGGCGCATCAGTGTCGCGCAGGAAGGTGAAGCCTGCGTAGAGGACGATGAACGCGACGACCGGTACCACGAGTGACACCACGAGGCGTACGACGCCCGTCGCCAGCACCGCGAGCAGGCCGCGCGGCTCCTCTGCGGCCGCGATTGTTGTACCAGTCATCGCCATCGTCCTCCGCTGCAATCGAGCGATAGTCGCTGACCGTCACGAAAGCGAGGGTGTCGCCGCGCTCGCGCTACAGCGACACCCTCGCCTGTGACTTAGCTGGCGGGCCAGCTGGCGTCGATCTCCTTCAGGGTCGTATCGAGGTCGGCGCCTTGCGCCAGCTTGAGCATCCCATCCCAGAAGCTCTTGTTGCCGACCGCTGGCGGCATGAGGTCGGAGCCGTCGAAACGGACGTCCGGGGCCTCAGCCAGGGTCTTGGCGAACGCCTGGTAGAGCTTGGTGGGGTAGTTGCTGGCATCCTGATTCTTGTACGGGAACAGGGCACCGCCAGCCTTGGCCCAGGCAACGCTGGAATCAGGACCCGACATGTACTTGAGCAGGGCCCACACCTCTGGTGCATCGCGGAACGCGACGGTCGTGTCGCCGCCGACCAGAGCCGGCGTACCGAACTGCGGGTCGATGGCCGGGAGCGTGAACACGCCCACCTTTTCGTCGAGCGCCGCGTTGACCTCGTCGGTGAAGGCCGCGGTCACAAAGTTGCCCATGTTGGTCAACCAGCACTGCGGCGGGTCCTCGAACTGAGCCTTCGGAGGAACGTCCCACTTCGTCTGCACGGCGTACGTGGGGCCACCGAATACTAGCGTTTCGCTCGTGAAGATCTCGTTGACGATTTGGAACGCGTTCTTGACCGCTGGGTCTGAGAACGTCGTCTCGTGGCTGATCCACTTGTCGTAGCCAGCCGATCCGACGGTGCGGAGCATGATCGCCTCGATCCAGTCGGTGCCGGGCCAGCCGACATCCAGGCCCACGCACCAGGGCGGCGTACCGTCCGCCACCATCTTGTCCTGCAGGGCCTTCAGCTCGTCCCACGTCGTGGGAACGGTGTAGCCCTTTGCCTCGAACGGGACCTTCGGGTAGAAGATCTGCGACTTGACGTTGACCCGGTGGAACGTGCCATAGACCTTGCCGTCGGCCGCCGTGGCGAGCGCCTTCCAACCTGGGGCGTAGTTCGTTTCGAAGAGCGCCTCGATATCCGCCGGCAGGGGCAGGATCTTGCCGGCCGCGGCGAACTTGTTGACCAGGCCGGGCTGCGGGATCAGCGCGATATCCGGCGGGTTGCCCGCCTCGACCACGACGTTGATCTGCTGCTCGAAGCCGGGCGTGACGCCGTTGTACTGGACGTCGACGCCCGTCGCGTCCTCGAACGGCTTCAGCGTCGCTTCCAGGTTCGTGGCCTCGGCGGCGGCGAAGCCCATCATGACCTTGACGACCTTGCCCTGGAGGTCGCCCCCGCCGGGCGCCGCAGACCCGCCGCCGGCGCCCGGAGCCGTTGTGCCACCACCCCCACTACACGCGGCGACGATGATCGCCGCCGTCCAGAGACCAGCCAAGATACGCCTGTTCATCGACATCTCCTCCAACGAGATCGCCCGATCGCCCGATCGTTCGCTGGGGTCTTGGAACCGTCTCCACAACGCCGTGTGGCCAACATTACCAAGTCT
>JANMPL010000353.1:0-4535 GCA_031369845.1 Chloroflexota bacterium | reverse complement strand
GTGTTGTCGACGATGTTGCCGTCGAGCTCGACGAACGACGAGGGGACGGCGTAGACGGCGCCGGTGACGCTGGCCATGACGACGACGGCCATCAAGGCCGCCATCCCGCGGCGGCGAACCCGCCTGATCGTGCTACCTGTGGTCATCGTTGCTCCTCCAACTTCGTGCTCTTACAGCCGAGCATCACCAATCCAAGTCGATCGGACGACGCGTTTCCGGCGACCCCCGCCGGCATGCACCGGCGAGCCGGATGGGTACCTTCGGTGCCTCTCATAGGCCTCCCTCTCCTGAACGACGTTGACCGATGCCCCGCTGGGCGAAGCCCGAGGTCCTCGGGCCACATGCCCGTTTTTAGCGCGGGCGGCGAAACGCGAGCCCGCCGTGTTCAGGGCACGACGGGCTCACGCCCGGTCTCGGGGACCGCAAAATGAAGGTGGCTCGCGCAGCACGCGGGCTCGCGCGGACACACGAGGACGCTCGGAGCGCCCTTGAACGCGAAGACGAACGACGACCCGTCGAACGGGCAAACCTGACCCCTAGCTCCCCGGCTAGTAGCTCGCCCCGAACAAGGTCCATTGCGGACCGGTGATCGCGCGCTCGGGCGCGGCCTGACTCCTCTCTGACCCTCTGACCCCTGACCTCGCGTCTTCCGGATGCGCTCGTGGCCCCCCGGCCGGCGCAATCCGTTAGGTTCGCGAGTGTGCTAGTACGAAGGTCCTACGTCAAGGGGGTACTTTTCGGTCATAAGCGCCGGATTCGTGCTCACATGGCGACGCCTGTCACCACATTGACACCGGCAGTCACTCAGGTGCTACCGCGTCCGCGGGTCCCATGCCGTACCGTATGCATCGAACGGATGCCATGGGCATGGGGTCGCCCGCGGTGGCCCGTCCCGCTGAGAGGTGCCAGGCATCGAGCTACTCATCACCGCCCTCGTCGCGGCGTGGGCCCTCGGCTTCGGGGCAGCGAGCGCGAAGGCAGCCGCAGTACGGCGTCGGCGCCCCAGGACGTGGGCCGTCTTCGGCGCGATCCTCGGGCCAATCGCGCTGGCGCTGCTCCGGTTCGCCCCTCCCGGTCGTTGCTGGAGCTGCGCCGCGCCGACACGGGGCTGGATGACCCTCTGCCTCTGGTGCGGCGAGGACGTCCGGGAGCCGGCCCCGGCCGCGGACGACCAGCGGGGACGCGTCCACGGCCCGCTGACGGTGATCGATGGCACAGCTCCCGGATCGACGGGCCGTGCCTCGACCGGCCGTGCTGGGCGCGCCGCGGCTGGGGCTCGGCCCGCGTTGGCTCCTCGTGAAATGCCGTCGACGCCGGCCGATCGGCGCCGGATCGAGCTCCCGAAGCTGCCGGCGGTCCGGATGCCCACGATCCATGCTCGCGGGACCTCAGCGGCCGGAGCCGTCGAGGCTCCGCCGGACCCGGTTCGCCGCCTGAAGTCGCGCCTCGTCCGGTCCGGCACCTCGGAAGCCACCGCGCCCGCCATCGCGCCGGCGATGGAGGTCCGCAACGTAGTCCTCGCCTCCGCGATCTACATGACCGGGTCGCGCGGTCTGTTGGCCGGGAGCAGGTACGGAATCGCGCTTGTCGGCGACGATCTCCACATCCTCGGGCCGGTCGATGTCGACCCGGCGGCCGTCGTGATCGTCCACTCGCTGCGGGGCGTGGATGCGACCGGCCTCCAGGGCCGACTGATCATCACGGCCGGGGAGCGTCGCCGCGATCGGCTGGCGTTGGTGTTCATGTCCATCGCCGGCGGCTCCGCGGAAGGGGTCGCCGAAACGATCGTGACCGCGGCGTCCGAGTTGGAGCCCGACTCACGATGATGCCCATCCCCCCGGACGCGCCGCTGACGATGCGGCTGGGGGCCAGACTCGGGCCGGAAATGATCGCATCGGTCCTGGTCGCCGCCCTGGTGGTCGTGGCCGTGGGGCTGACACTGTCGGGTCGGCGCGCCGTCGCGGTTTCGCCGAGCGAGGTCGCGAGCGCCGCGCCGAGCGTTGCCGCCGTCCCGTCAGGATCGGCGTCATCGCCCACGGCATCCGCGGCAAGCAGCCCGAGCGGCCCCAGCAGCCCCCCGAGCGAGGCGGCCCGCGCTGTCGTTGGGTTCGTCGACCGGCTTGCGACGCAGCGGGTCGCGCTCGAGCAACAGGCCGCAAGCAGGGTCACGGATGCTGCCGCGATCGCGGATCTGCTCCGCAATGTCAACGAGTCCCTCAACCTCATGGACGGGCCCCTCACCCAACTCGCCGCCGAACCCGGGACAGAGGACCTCGTGAGCAGGATCCGGACGATGAACGAGGCAACACGCTACGTCGCGGGCCGAGCCCTCCAAGCGAGCATCACGAACGCGGCGGCCTACAAGCGGGGCGCCGTGGAGACCGTCGGGGCGCTATTCCCGCTCGCGGGGATCAGGACAGAGCTGGCGTCCCTCGCGGGCGAGTGACCGTCGCCGAGTAACCCGGTCAGAGCGCCGGGACGGCCTCACCCGCAAAGTGCGCGAGCTGCTCGCGCCAGAGCCGCACGGACAGCCGATCCGCCGCCAGCTCGACGTCGGCGAACCGGACGGGCGTGTCGATCGGGAGATCGCGGATGAGCCGGGCCCCATCGGCAAGGCCGATCGGCAGGAGGTCCTCCGCCCGCGCCGTGGCGGCGTTCTCGATCGAGCCGAACACCGTGAAGCCACCGATTCCGTCGAGCACCTCGCCGGCGGCCAGGTCCCGCTTCGCGATCGAGATGACCTCGCAGACGGGCGCGCCGAGCGGCGCGATGACGGGATCGCCGAAGAGCACGGCCCGCGCGACGGCCATCGGCGTCTCGAGCGGACTCAGGTGGAACGGCCGGTAGAACGTGTAAACCGGCCCGTCGCCCATCTTGTAGAACTTCATGTATCGCCGAACCAGCTCGTGGTCGCCGTAGCCGAGGACAAAGATGCCGAAGCTCGGCTCGGCGCCGATGAGGTAGTCGACGATCGGGCGCTCGAGCAGGCCGTCGATGTCGAACAAGTCCGGCGCCTCCTCGACTCGGGCCGCCCTCGGGCCGAGCATGCCCCGCGTCGCCACCCCGAAGCCGGTGGCGTTTGCCACGACCGCCATCTCGGCCGAGATCTTCGTCCCGTCGGCGAAGGACGTGATCATCTTCGGCCGCTGGAAGTTCGCCTCGGCGAATGCGCGCTGCGTCTCGGGCGTCCGGCGATGATCCAGGAGGCTCTTGATATTGCCGGCCAGGATCGGTCGGAAGCCGAGGAGCCGGACCTCGTCGACGAGGTCCATGAGGACGCCCGGCTGGTCGCCCGCCATGTCGGTCACGACGACGCCCGCCCGGTCGGCGCGGACCTTCAGGATCGGCCCGAGGGTCGAGTCCAGCTCGGCGTTGATGAGGACGAGGTGCTTGCCCGCGTCGATTGCCCGGACCGCGGTGGCCGCTCCCGCCTCCACCTCGCCGGTGGCCTCGACGATCACCTCGACGCTTGCCGCGTCCGTCACGAGGCCCGGATCGTCGGTGATTGCCGGCCGGCCCGCGGCGATCGCGCGGTCGAGCTGGGCGGCCGTCGAGACGCGTTCGACGTCGTCCACGCCCGCGTCGCGGTAGGCGCGCTCGGCCTCTTCGATTGTCCGGTTGGCTACGGCAACGAGACGGAACCCCGGCAGGCCCGTCAGGACGCGCAGCGCGAAGCCGCGACCTGCGAACCCGGCTCCCACCAGGCCGACGCGGATCGGATCGCCGGCCGCCTGCCGAGCTTCGATCGCCCGGAGGAGCTGGCTCACGAGGCGGCCTCCAGCCCCGTCGCCCGGATGGCGCCGGTGACCACGTCCGCCTCGTCGAACGCCTGACCCGGCGGATCGATCCAGTAGAAGTGGTCGTCGATCTGGCGCGTTTCGAGCAGATGCTTGATCTGCTCGAGCCGGGTGTGCCCGCGAAACTCGAAGAGCTCGGTCGACATGTCGACAGCCCGGAACACATCGAGCAGTTGGCGGGCCCCTCGGGCGACGTCATAGCGCGTCTCGAAGCCCGGCAGCCGCTCGTGGATCTTGTCGAAGTTGGCCTTGTAGTTGCGGTGGTCGCCGGTGCTGTCGCCGATCTGGAGCCGGCAACCCGGGAACGTATCCGAGATTTGCTCGGCGATGTCACGGATCTGGTAGTTCTGGGCGTTGCTGCCGACGTTGAAGACCTCGCCGTGGATGACGTCGCGCGGCGCGCGGAGGACGCATTCGATCGCCCGGCTGATGTCGAGGATGTGGACGAACGGTCGCCACGGTCGCCCGTCGCTGTCCATCCGGATGACCTTCTCCGTCCAGGCGTGCCCGGCAAGATCGTTGACGACGAGGTCGAAGCGCATCCGGGGCGAGGCGCCGAACGCTGTGGCGTTTCGAAGGAATGTCGGCGAGAAGTTGTCGTTCGCCAGCGGCTTGACGTCGCGCTCCACGCGGACCTTGCACTCGGCGTAGGCCGTCAGCGGGTGGACGTCGGACTCCTCGGTGCTGAACGCATCACCGGCCGCACCGTAGACGCTGCACGACGACATGTAGATGAAC
>JANMPL010000337.1:0-2264 GCA_031369845.1 Chloroflexota bacterium | reverse complement strand
CGCAGCTCCTCGGCGGGTCCTTCATCATCGTCGGCGTGCTGATCGCGCAGGCACCACCTGAAACGTTCAGCTCGATCCGGCCGGGCGTTCGCATGGCCGACGAATGAGAAGCGGAGGCGGAAGACCGATGGCGAAGACCGAAATCCGAACGGACGGGGCGCCGAAGCCCGGCGGCAGTTACAGCCAGGGCATTCAAGCCGGGAAGATGGTGTTCACGGCCGGCCAGGTCGGCATCGACCCGGCGACCGGCGAGGTCGCCGGCGACACGATCGAGGAGCAGACGAAGCAGGTCCTCGACAACATCACCGCGGTTCTCCGCGCCGCCGGCGCGACGCTCGCCGACGTCGTGAAAGTCACGGCCTTCCTCACCGACATGTCGCTGTTCCCGGGGTATGACGGCGTCTACCGAACGTACTTCCCGGAGCCGCGGCCCGCCAGGTCGTCGGTCGGGGCCAAGCTTGCCGGCGCGTTCCTCGTCGAGATCGAGGCGGTCGCGGTTCTGCCCGACTGAGGCGCACAGGCCGGGGCCGCGCGGGACCTGGCTCAACCGCGGACGGCGGCCACGGCCGCGCCGCGGGCCGCAGGGGCGAGTGGAACGCCGGGCGAGCGAGCGGGCGATCGGGGCAGGGCTCGTTCGCCGGTTGGAACGCCGGGCGATCGAGCGGGCGATCGGGGCAGGGCTCGTTCGCCGGTTGGAACGCCGGGCGAGCGAGCGATCTGCGTCAGCCGCGGACGGCGGCAAGCGCGGCGTGGGCGCCGGCTGAGACCAGTGCACCGTCGGCGCCGATGCCGACGAATCGGAAGCCCAGCTCCAGGAGTCGGGCCACGATCGCCGGGTCGTAGACCAGGATGCCGGGCGCCTTGCCGTGGGCGCGGCAGGCCGCGATGACCGTGTCGAGCGCCTTGAGATAAGTCTCGTGGCCGAACTGGCCGGGCACACCCAGCGAATGTGACAGGTCGGCCGGGCCGACGAACAGAACGTCCACGCCATCGGTCGCCGCGATCGCATCGGCTTCCCGGAGCGCGCCCACGGATTCGATCTGGACGATGCCGACGATCCGATCGTTGATCTGGGAAACGTCGGCGTGGGCGACGGTCCCGAGGCCCGCGCCGCGTGTCCGGAGCGCGACACCGCGAACACCGGCCGGCGGGTAGCGGAGGAACGTCACGGCCTCTCGCGCCTCATCGGCCGACTCGAGCCGCGGCACCATGATCCCGGTCGCGCCAAGGTCGAGCGCCCGCCCGATCCTCAGCCGCTCGCCGGACTGCGGCCGAACCATGGCCGCCGCGCCGGTCGATTCGATGGCCATCAACATCGCCGGAAGGTCGGCCTCGGTCCCGGCGCCGTGCTCGAGGTCGACGAGCAGCCAGTCGTAGCCCGCTCGGCCGCAGAGCTCCGCGGACGCCGGCGATGAGAGGTCCAGGAAGAGCCCGAACACCGTCTCGCCGCCGAGCACGCGGCTCCGAAACTGATCGGCGGATTGGGCGGGCATCCCGGTCTCCACTTCCTGCAAGCGACAACCTTTGAACCTTATCGCGGGTGCGACCATCTGTTGTGGGTGAAGCGCCCGGTCGGGCGCCGCTGGAGTACCGCTCATGCGGACGAGGCTGGTCGAGCAAGCGCGGGAGGGCGACGACGTCGCGTTCTCGGGACTGGTCGACCTCGAGGGCGACGTGTGCTACGCGATCGCGTATCGGATCCTTCGCGATGTCGAGCGGGCCCAGGACGCCGTTCAGCAGGCATTCCTCCTCGCCTGGCGCGATCTTCCCCGGCTGCGTGACGCGGAGCGCTTCGGACCGTGGCTCCATCGGCTCCTGGTCAATGCCTGTTATGAGGAGGTGCGCCGGCACCGGCGCTGGAGCACTCGAATCAGGCAACTACCGGTCGACGAACCTGGCGGGCCTGATCCAATCCTCTCGATCGACGATCGGGACACCCTCGATCGCGCCTTCGGGCGCCTTACGCCGGAGCATCGCGCGGTCTTCGTCCTGCACCACCACACGGGCTTTCCGCTGGCCGACATCGCCGACATCGTCGGCGTTCCGGTCGGGACGGTGAAGTCTCGTCTCCACTACGCGACCCGAACCTTGCGCGCGGCGATCGTCGCCGACAGCCAAGTCGATTCCACGGAGGCACGACTGGCATGACCGTACGGCGCGATCCCGACGCAATTCTCGCTGCCTGGCTGGAAGAGGGGCCCGATGTGCTTCCCGAATCCACGAGGCGGGCGATCAACGTGACCACTCGAACCACGAATCAAGCG
>JANMPL010000332.1:0-7725 GCA_031369845.1 Chloroflexota bacterium | reverse complement strand
CCGGTAGCCTGCGGGCCGATCTCGACAACCTCGACGCGGAGGGCGCGCGCGGCCGATTCTGGGAGCGGCTAGACAACCTCCCGACCGACGAATTATGGGAGACCCACCAGCGCCAGAAGCTCGAGCTGGCGATCTTCGCGCGCCGCCGGCTGCGCACCCAGTTCGCACGCCACGGAGAGGCGCCCATCGTCCTCGACTCCGTCGAGTCGGCGCTCGATCCGGACATCCTCACGATCGGCTTCGCGCGCCGTTTTGCGACCTACAAGCGCGCCGGGCTCCTGTTCCGCGACATCGATCGACTCGCCAAGCTGCTCTGGGACGAGAAGCGTCCCGTCCAGGTCGTGTTCGCCGGCAAGGCCCACCCGGCCGATCGACCGGGCCAGCAGGTCATCCAGGAGATCTTTGAGCGCTCACGGTCGGAGGCCTTGCACGGTCGGGTCTTCATCCTCGAGGACTACGACATCCGGATGGCCCGCTATCTCGTCGCCGGCGTCGACATCTGGCTCAACAACCCTCGTCGGCCGCTGGAGGCGTCCGGGACAAGCGGCATGAAGGCTGCGGCCAACGGCGTGGTCAACGTCAGCGTCCTCGATGGCTGGTGGGACGAGGGCTGGACGGGCGACAACGGCTGGGCGATCGGTGGCCGGGAAACGAACGCCGACGAGCGAGCGCAGGACTGGTCCGACGCCCAGGACCTGTATCGGATCCTCGAGCAGGAGGTCGTGCCGCGCTACTACGAGCGCGACGCCGATGGCCTGCCTTCCACCTGGGTCGATCTGATGCGGCGCTCGATGGGCTCAACGCTCTGGCGGTTCTCGACGACACGGATGCTTCACGAGTATGTCGAACGGATGTACCTGCCGGTCGGCGAGGAGGCGGCCAACGAGAAGGCCGCCCAGCCGGGCACGGTCGCGGCGGAGCCGTAGGCCAGCGGTCAGTCGCCGACGAGCACCGCCGCACCCAACGCGGGCAGGACGATCGCCCCGCCGCCATCGGTGAGCCGGCCCTCGGTTCCCGCCAGCTCAAGCCAGCGCAGACCCTCGCCGCCGCCGGCTGAGGCGAGATCGAGCTCGACGGAGTCCTCCCCAGCGTTCACCGCGACGATCGCTCGCCGCCCGCCGGCGAGGCGCGAGACCGCGAGCGATCGATCGCCGGCGGCCGCGACCCTCACCTCCCCACCCCGTAGCGTCTCGTGGGCCGTTCGCGCGCCGATCACGTCGCGGACGAAGGATCGAGTCATGGCCGCGTCAGCATCCAGCTCCACGCCGGAGGGCGGATACGCTCGACGGCAGTCGGGGTCCGCTGCTCCGGCCATCGCCAGCTCGTCGCCGTAATAGATGGACGGGGCCCCGGGCAGCGTCAGCTGGAGGAGCGTGGCCAGTCGGAGGCGCGCCGGATCGCCGCCAATGACGCTCCGCGCGCGAGGCGTGTCGTGACTACCGAGCAGGTTGAACTGAACAGCGGTTACGTCAGGCTCGAGGGCCGTCATCAGGTGCTCTAGCTCCGCCCCAAAACTCGGGCCGTCCAGAGCGACGAGACCTCGCCGGTAGTTGACCTGCCCGGCGATGACGGCCGCGTCGAGCTGGTCGCCACCGACGAACCCGAGGATCGCGAGTGCGAGCGGGTAGTTCATCACCGCGTCGAATCGGTCGCCCGTCAACCAGTCCGGCGCCTCCTCCCAGATCTCGCCAAGAAGGTAGGCCTCTGGGTTGACCGCCCTGACCCGATTGCGGAACTCGGGCCAGAACGTCTCGTCCTCGATGTCCTCGGGCACGTCCAACCGCCAGCCGTCGATGCCGAACCGGAGCCAGTGCTCGGCGACACCGAACAGGTACTCGCGGACCTCGGGGTGCTCGACTCGCAGCTTCGGCAGCGAGGGGACATCCCACCACGTCCTGTAGCCGAGTCTGGCTGGGGGCGCGCCATCGCGGCCGTCGTCATAGGCGCCAAGGCCGCGGCGATGAGTGAGCACATCGCGGTCCAGGTAAAACCAGTCGCTGTACGGCGACGCGCCGCCAGCTTCCATCACGTGGTGGAACGGCCAGAATCCGCGGCCAGAATGGTTGAATACGCCGTCGAGGATCACCCGGATGCCGCGCTCATGGGCGGTGTCGAGGAGCTCGCGAAATGCCGCGTCACCACCGAGCAGCGGGTCGACCGACAGGTAGTCGTAGGCGTTGTAACGATGGTTCGAGGCCGCGCTGAAAATCGGGTTCAAATACAGCGCCGTGATGCCGAGATCGACGAGCTCATCGAGCCGCTCGGCCAGGCCGAGCAGGTCGCCGCCCTTGTAGCCATCGAACGTCGGCGGAGCCGACCACGGCTCGAGGATGCCCGGCTTCCGGACGCGCGTGCTGGAGGCGAAGCGGTCCGGAAAGACCTGGTAGAACACAGCGTCGCGGACCCACGCGGGCGGATCCGGCCTCATCGAGCCGTCTGCGTGGCACGGCCGGGGGAGATCACATTCGCGGTGCGATACTCGACCGAATGCGGTCCCATGAACACCTCCGACGGCGTGGCCGCGTCCCGACCTTCGCCCATGTGCTGTCGCTGCTGCTGCTGATGCTGGCTGGCTGTGGTGATACGTCGGTCTCGCTCGTACCGGCCCCGGCCGCATCCAGCATGGTGGCAGGGTCCCAGGCCGCCGGCGACCCGTCGTCCCCACGACCGTGCGCCGCGGACGCCGGAACGGGACCCGAGCAGCCGTGGTGGTCGGACCGAGTCTTCTACGAAGTCTTCGTTCGGAGCTTCCAGGACTCCGACGGCGACGGCATCGGCGACCTCCGGGGCCTGACGAACCGTCTCGACCAGCTCAACGACGGCAATCCGGCCACGACTGACGACCTCGGGGTCACAGCTCTCTGGCTCATGCCGGTCGCCGAGTCGCCCAGCTACCACGGCTACGACGTCGTCGACTACCGGCAGATCGAGTCCGATTACGGCACGGCCGATGACTTCCGGGCGCTGATGGCCGCCGCCCACGAGCGTGGGATCGCGGTCATCGTCGACCTCGTTCTCAACCACACGTCGCGCGACCATCCGTGGTTTCGCGACGCGCTCACGCCGGGGTCCGCGCACGACGACTGGTACCTCTGGTCCGCGACCCGGCCGCCTATCGCCCGGTCCGACGGGGCGCCCGTCTGGCACGAGGCGGGCGGCCGCTTCTACTACGGCTACTTCTGGGAGGGCATGCCCGACCTCAATCTCGAGAACCCAGAGGTCACTGCCGAACTGGACGACGTCGGACGTTTCTGGATCGAGGAGATGTGGGTCGACGGCTTTCGGCTGGATGCAGCCCGTCACCTGATCGAAGACGGCAAGAGGCTCGAGAACACGCCGGCGACGTTCAAGTGGCTGGCGGGCTTCCGGCAACGACTGAAGGCCGACCACCACGACGCGCTGGTGCTCGGCGAGGTCTGGGATGCGACCTCGATGTCGTCTCGCTACGTCCGGGACGGATCGCTCGATCTCAGCTTCGACTTCGGCCTGGCGAGTGCGACGATCCTGTCGCTTCGATCGGGCGATGCCGGCTCGCTGCGGGCGGCGGAGGCCGAGGTCATGGATGCGTATCCGGCCGGCGGCCTCGCGACGTTCCTGACCAACCACGACCAGAACCGGAGCCTCGATCAGCTCGACCGCGATATGCCTGCGGCGCGCCTGGCGGCGACGCTCCTCCTGACGAGCGGCGGCGTGCCGTTCATCTATTACGGCGAAGAGCTCGGGATGACCGGCCGAAAACCCGACGAACGGATCCGGACGCCCATGCGTTGGGACGCGACGGGACCCGGCGCGGGCTTCACCACCGGGACGCCCTGGGAGGCGCTGAGTGACGATCCGCCTGGCACAGACGTCGCTACCCAGGCAGGGGACCCCGGATCGCTCCTCTCCCTCTATCGCGATTTGATCCGGTTGCGGGCTGCCCATCCCGCGCTCGCGGTCGGCGACTGGGTCACCGTCGACGCCGCCGCATCCAGCATCGTCGCGTCCCTGCGGACCGATGGAAGCGAAACGCTCCTGGTCGTCGCGAATGTCTCCGACGAGCCGGCAACCGATCTTGAGCTGGGCCTCGACGAGGGCCCGCTCTGCGGCGAGCCGCATGGCGAAATTCTGTTCGGACGGGCCGATGCGGCGGCCTCGCCTGTTGTCACCGCGGCAGGCGGCTTCGAGGGCTATCGGCCCATTGACGCGCTTGGCCCGCGAGAGGCGATCGTCATCGTCCTCGCCCAGTGAAAACGCGCCGCCAATGTCGCTGAACGACGAACGCGAGCGGGGCGAGGCGCTTTCCAAGGACGAGCGCTTCCCTCGGCCCGCCGCCATCGAGCTTGCAGCCGCGATCCTCATTATCGGCGGCATTCTGGGACTGGCCGGTGCCATGGGCGGCGCCGCGTCGCTTCCCGCTGGGACCGGGCTGCTCCTCGTGGTGACGATCGCACTCGACGTCGCCTCGATCGTCGTCGGGGTGCTCATCCGGATGGGCCGGCACTGGATTCTCGACGTCAACTACGTCGCCATCGTGGGGTTTCTCGACCTGCTCGCGGCCGGCGGCAGTCCGATCGCGCTGATCCGCGGCATAGGTGAGGTTGTAGTGGTCGTCATCCTCTTGGTCTATCGGCCGTGGTTCGTCCGCCGCGCGGCGTCCGCCGATGATCGCGAGGACGTCGATTCAAGCCGACCCTAGCCCTTGACGCCACCGACGGCGAGGCCGCCGACGAGATAGCGCTGGAAGAAGAAGAACACGAGCGAGACCGGCAGGGCGAAGAGGATCGCGAATGCCGCGAACTCGGACCATGGGGTATTCCGGGCGAATTGGCCCACCATGCTGTTGAGGGCGATCGACAGTGTCCAGTCCGGAACGTTGCTGCCGACGAACATGTAGGCCGTCAGGTACTCGGTCCAACCCCCGAGGAAGCCCAGGAAGGCGGTCACAGCGATGGCCGGGGCCGACAGCGGCAGCACGATCTTCCTGAAGATCTGGTTCTGCGACGCGCCGTCGACGGCGGCCGCCTCCTCGAGATCCTTCGGCACCGTATCGAGGTAGCCCTTGAGGTTCCAGATCGCAAACGGCAGCTGGGCGGAGATGACCGCGAGCGTGACCCCGAGAAGCGAGGCCCGCAGGTTGAAGTCCAACCCGAACAGGTCGATTCGGAACTGGTTCAGGAAGATGTAGAGCGGGATGATCGTGGCCACGGCCGGCAGCATCAGCACTCCCAGCACGGCGATCATCAGCGCTTCCCGACCGCGGAACTTGAGCCGCGAGAATGCGTAGGCAGCAGTCACGCCGATCGCGACGGCAACCAACGAGCTACCAATCGCGATCTTCAAGCTGTTGAGAGCCAGCCCGATGAAGCTGATCGGGTTGCTGGTCGGCTGGGCGATGACCTTCTCGTACGCGCGCAGCGACGCGCCGGGCGGGATCAGGTTGAGGCCGTCAGGGCGGGCGAGGTTCCTCGGATCGAGCGACATGCTCAGGATCCAGACGATCGGGAAGAGCACCGTCAGCGTGATGAGGATGCAGACGACCTGCAGGATCAGCTGCCGTCCCATGGAGAGCTTGCGCTCCTCGTTGCCGGACTTGCGCTTGCGCGACACGCCGCGCGTCAGGAGCCTTCGGGTGGAGGAGATCTCGCTCGCCAGGACCGGCTCACCGGACCGCGCTGTCATCGGTCGACCTCCGTTGGGACCGGCTGGTTACTCGGCATAGCTCGCCGTCGCTTTCGCCAGCCGGTTCGTGACGAGCGTGACCGCCAGCAGCAGGAAGAACAGGTAGACGGAGAACGCCGCGGCGACTCCGAACAGCTGTCGGTCGTTCGCCAGCCGGTAGGCTTGGGTCACCAGGATCTCCGTCCTGCCCTGCGGCTCGCCGGCCGTCATGAAGAATGGCAGGAAGAAGAGGTTGAAGGTGATGACGAAGCCGTAGATCGCATACGGCAGCATCGCCGGCCGCAGGAACGGGATCGTCACGTTGCGGAACTTCTGCCAGGGGCTGGCACCGTCCATCTCGGCCGCCTCGTACAGCTCGCCGGGGATCGACTGCAGCGCCCCGGTCGCCACGACGGAGTTCAGCGGCCAGCCCAGCCAGCTGTTGGCCGTCAGCATCGCGTAGTACGCGAGCGGCAGCGGGATGAACGAAATGGGGTCGGCCACCTGGCGGATCCACTGGAGATGGAATGCGGGATTGTCCGGCGACATGCCGATCAGGCCGCCGAGCGCCTGGAGGCCGAGGTTCACCGCACCCGCATCGGGGTCGAACATGTTGCGCCAGACCGTCGCGACGATGATCGACGGAATGACGACGGGGAGGATGAACAGCGCCCGGTAGATGCGCTTGAACCAGAGGCCAGGGGTGTTCAGGACGACGGCGACGCCGACGCCGATGACGACGTGGACGACGACGTTGCTGAGCGCCCACCAGAGATTGAAGAAGACGAGTCGAAGGAATTCGAAGTTCGGGATCTGGAGCTGCGACTGGGCGATTCGGACGTAGTTGTCAAAACCGACGAACTCCGCCGGGACCGGGTTGCGGACCCTGAAGTTCTCCAGCGTGAAATCGTGGAACGACATCCAGACCTGGAACAGCAGCGGATAGATCGTGTTGATCCCCATCACGATCAGGGCTGGCAGCTGATAGGTGTACGGCTGCGTGCCGCGCTGGATTCGAGAGCCGAATGTCCGTTTCGGCATGGTCGCGGCGGTCGTGGCCATCGGCTGAGTCTCCGTCTCCGCGGTGGGGCGGGCTCGTGAACGTTGGGCGGAGTATCGGTCCGGGACGGAGCCGATTCAAGATGGCGGCTCGGTCCAGGCAAGGCTTTGGGGCGCCCGGAGGGCGCCCCAGCTCAGTCTGTGGTCGAGGCCGGTTGGCCTTACGAAGCGTTCATCAGGGCGCAGGCGTCCTTGACCGCTGTGGCCGGATCAGCGCCAGTGTCAACGACCTTGTTGAGGGCATCGCCGAAGGGTGCCCACCAGTTGCCGAACTGCTCGTTCTGCGGCCGCGGAAGTCCGGCAGCCGCCGCGTCAGCGAAGCCCTGGGTGATGTCGCTGCTGATCGTCACCGTCGAGTCGGCCGGAACGTGTCCGCCGTCGTCGACGAAGATCTGCTCATTGACCGGCGCGACCATCTGGAGCGCGAAGTCGACCGCGAGCTTCGTCTGAGTCTCGTCGAGGTTTGGGTTGATGTACCAGCCGTCCGTTCCGGTCAAGGGGTTGGCCTTGCCGCTCGGGCCGTCCGGGATCGTCGTGACTGCGAGCTTCTCGCCGAGAGCTGTGCGGAAGTCGGCCGTGGTCCACGGGCCGTCGATGATCGCGTTGATCACGCCGGTCTTGAAGTCGGTGTCGAGGGCGCCGCCGTCCGTATTGAACTTCGCGCCGGCGTCCTTGAGCGACTTGAGGTAGCCGAACGCTTCGGCGAAGCCGCCCTGGTCGGCGATGCACTTGCCGCTATCGTCCATGAGCTTGCCACCGAAGGCGCCGGACCAGCCGAACTGGTGATAGACGCCCTGGTTGATGCCGAGCTTGATCGAGCCGTCCTTGACGCCGGCGAGCAGCTCGTCGGAGGTCTTCGGCGGGGTCGCGATCGCGGACTTGTCGTACCAGAGGGCGACCGCCTTGAGCGACTCCGGAACCATGTAGAACTTGCCGTCAACCTTGGCCCCTTCAATCGAGACGGGCAGGAAGTTGGTCAGAGCGGCATTGCCGTTGAGGTACTGGTCGATGTCGGCGATGGAGCCG
>JANMPL010000320.1:0-4807 GCA_031369845.1 Chloroflexota bacterium | reverse complement strand
AGACGCCCGTCGAGATCGTCACCCGCTCCTCGTTCACCGCGATCGCCTCGGCGCCCGCCTGCCACAACTCCGCGATCACCGTCCGGATGTCGCGCGCAGTGACGAGGTAATCGGCTTCGCTGCCGCCGGCCCGGACCGCCTGCGTCGAGTCGGTGAGGTTGAACACGATCCCGGTCCCGGAGAGCGGGATGAGCCCGGCGGCGATCCGTACGCCCTCGAGCTCCTTGTTCAGCTCCCGGACGATCGCGGTGGTTCCTTCGCCCTGGTCCTGCAGACCCTGGATCTGCTCACCGAGTGCGTCAATCTGCGCCCTGAGCTCATCCTGTTGCCGCTGCAGCTCGAGCGCCGTCCCGACGAGTGGCGAACGCTCCTGCGTGGTGTATCGGACTCGCGGCCCCTCGGCGGCGAGCTGGGCGGCGATCAGGAAGCCCAGCGCGAAGAGGGCGAGGCCAAGCGTGACCTGCCACGTCGGGATCGCCCGCAACCGACCGGCCAGCTCCGTCATGGGCCGGGCTGGACGGAACGCCGCCGCCTGAACAGCGCGAAGCCAACGAGGATCACGACGCCGGCGACGATGGCAGCAAGAACGAGCCCGTTGATCGACCCAGGGGCCTCGGTTTCGGCCGGCGGGCGGTTCGGTGCCTGGGAGGATCCCGACCCTGGGGCGACGCTCGGGTTCGGGGCGGACCCGCTCCAGCCCTCCGGCACGGGGCCCGGCGGGGCAGGCTGCGGCCCGTGGCGGACCGGCGGCGACGCACCCAGGCTCTTGAGCCACTCGGCCTCGAACCCCGCGACGTCGACACCGAGCGCCGCGGTGAAAGCCTCGTCGTCGCTCAGCCCGGTCGCGTAGGAGCGGATGAGAGCTACGAGGGCATCGCGATCATGAGTGCTGACGGTGTAATCAACCGCCGAAACGCTCTCGCCGTAGGCGAGGTGAAAGCGGTCGAACGTCGTCGGAAAGGCGCCGGCGAGGCCCTCGAGCGGCATGATCGTTTCGTTCCGGACCGCCCCTTCGACCTCGTTCCGGTAATCGCGCGTGTAGCCCTCCGAGAGATACACGGCGAGCCCCTCGTTCAGCCAGTGCGGCGGGTCGTGGTACGGGTTACCTGTCGCGGTCGCGAAGACGAGGTGGACGAGCTCGTGGGGAACGACGACATCCACCCATGTGTCGTTGATCTCGGCCGGGGTGATCAGGGCGAACATCGTCCGGATGTCAGCGTGGGCCTGGCCGCCGACATTTTCCCGTGTGCCCGGCCCGAGTGCGTCGTAGAACTGCTGTTGGTCGGCATAGATGTAGAAGTCGATCGGCTCCGTCTCGGTCACGCCGAGGAGGGCGGCGGTGTCGGCGATCGCCTTGTCGCCGATCGCCAACGCCCGCCTGCCGAAGTCGTTGCTGCCTTCGTACCAGTGGACCCGGACCACGTCACCGCTGAGCGTCTTCCAGGCGATCCGGTCGTCCGCATAAAGGTGCGTCACCTCCGGCCCGAGCCAGGCGCGCCCGTCGCGATCGGTCACCCGCCAGCGAGTGATGAACGTCGTGTTCGGCACGATGTGGCCCTGGGTGAGATCGACCTCGAATCGGAGCGTCTGGTCGCCGCTACCCGCCGGGAGCTCGACCCGCTCGACGTTCGGCCCTGCCGCGCCGGGGGTCCGGACCAGGAGCTCGACCAGGCTCGGGGCCGCTGCCAGGACGACCGGCTGCTCGAATTCGATCGACTTGCCAAAGGCTGACGTCGCTCGTGGCTGCCCGAACGTGACGGCTTCGGCCGCCCTGGCGGGCAAGGCGCTTATCCCGCTCGCCGCCAGCGCGATGAGCAAGGCCGCCGCGAGCCGTCCGAAGCTGCGGCGCATCATTCGGGCGCCCACGCTAGGCCGGCCATTCGGATGATGCCCAGGCCATTCTCATGGGCGCCGAGGAGCCCGTCCCTCGCCAAGGTCCACTCAGTCGAATACGAGAGCGGGATGACCGGTGCCTGGTCCCTGACGACGGTTTCAGCGCGATTGAACGCGGTACGGACCGCCGCGGGATCACTCGCCTCGAGCGCGTCCGTGATCGCTGCGTCAAAGTCCGGCGAACTCCACCCGCCGTAGTTGTTGGATGAGCCGGTCCCGAGAAGGATGCCGAGGAAGTCATTTGGCCCCGGGTAGTCCGCCACCCAGCCCATCGACCAGATCTGCGGCGGATCCTCGGCCAGCCGCCCGAAGTAGTCGCCGCTCGTCGTCTCGTAGTTCAGCTTGATGCCGAGCTCCTTCTGGATCTCGACCACGACCGCCTCGTCGTACGGGCCTCCGAACGTCATGAACGTCGTCTCGGGGAATCCCGCTCCGCCCGGGAAGCCCGCCTCGGCCAGGAGCGTGCGAGCTTCGGCGGGATCGTGAGCAGGCAGGAAGTCCTTGTCGCTCCGACCCGGGATGCCGGGCGGCACCATGCCGGTGGCAACCGTCGCCGTTTCGCCCGCGACGAGTGACACGAGGCGTCGCCAATCGACGGCGCGGGCCAACGCCTGGCGCACGCGAGCGTCATCGAAGGGTGGCCGCGTCGTGTCGAAGCCGTAGTAGTTCAACGACAGCGACTCGCCCTCGCGGAGCTGTGGCCCGAGCGTCTCGTCGTAGGCGATCCATGTCGCATCGAACGGGAAGATGCCCGTCAGGTCAATGTCGCCGTCCTCAAATGCGGCGACGGGGCTGCGCCCGCCGATGTCGTGGACCAGCTCGACGGTCTTGATCGGTGGCGGCCCGGCCCAGTAATGCTCGTTGGCCGTGAGGGTCGACTTCTCGTCGGTCTCGGCCTTGAGGATGTAGGCGCCACTGCCGACGAATTTGGCCGGGAGCAAGGCTGAGGGGTCCTTGCCCACGCCCGGGGGGAGCACCGCGAAGGTGGGGCTGGCGACGACCGACACGAAGTCGGTTGCGGGTCGCGTCAGGCGGACCTCGACGTCGAGGCCGTCGGCTTTGAGCCCGACCGAAGCCGGGTCGGAATTCGCACCGTGGGCGTAGGCGAGGGCGCCATCGACGTCGGCGATGAGGGAGAGGAGTGGCGATGGAGCGTCCGGGTTGACGATCCGCAGCCAGCTCCGGACGACGTCCTCGCCCGACAGCGGCGAGCCGTCGGAGAACTTCAGGTTTGGTTTCAGATGGAAGACGATCTGTCGGCCGCCGTCGAGGAGGTCCCACGACGCCGCGAGGGCCGGGCGGACGTTCAGTTGTGCGTCGAACCCGGTCAGGCCCTCGAAGAGCTGCGCCGAGACCGCGGCGCTGCCGATGTCGCCCTGGGCGGCCGGGTCCAGCGTCGACGCGGCACCGATGAGGATGCTGACCGAGTCGGGGCGCGCCGCGGCAACCCCCGCCGGCAGATCGCGGAACGCCGGCGTGGCGCGCACGAACAGCCCGGACAGCGCGATGAGGATCGCGCCCACGAACCCCGCCTTCCGCCGGATCGGCCCTTGTCGCGCGGCAGTCCTCAGGATCGCCACCAGGCTGAGGTCGTCTGGAGGCTCGTCCGCGGCGTCACGTCGTTCAGCCCGGTCTCGAACCGACGTTCGATCGGGACGGGCAGCCGGCGTCGCGCCGACCACACGTAGCCGTCGGCGGAGAACCCGGCGAGGAGCGTGACGATGCAGACCCAGCGGCGCATTAGGCGAGTATAAGGGGCCCGCCCGACGGGACCCGAAAGGACCGGATCGAGACGATTGACGCGTCAAGTCGTTGACGCCCTAACGATTCGTGACGGTCGTCGTTATCGATGAGCAGAGGCCTCGCAGCAATGACATCGTTCCCCCGGCGGTGTGGTGACGCGAGGCCTCGTTTCCTGCCCGGCGCGCGGTCCTGAACGGACCGGAGGCGATGGGGCGGTACGATTCGTCGCATGACCCTTCACATCCGGAACACCCTGAGCCGGTCCGTTGAACCGGTTCGCCCGGCCGATGGGCACCAGGTCCGGATGTACTCGTGTGGCCCGACGGTCTACCGCTTCGCGCACGTCGGGAACCTCCGAACGTTCATGCTCCCCGACCTGATCCGGCGCGTTCTCCTCTACCACGGCGTCGAGGTGCTCCACGTTCAGAACATCACCGACGTCGGCCACCTCCGGGACGAGCGCTTCGACCGGGGCGAGGACCGGATGCTCGTCGCCGCGGGCCTCGAGGACAAGACACCGGCCGAGATCGCCGACGCCTACGAAGCGGCGTTCCACGTTGACGAGGCCGCGGTCAACATCCTCCCGGCGCACGTGTTCCCGCGCGCGACCGAGCACATCCCCGAGATGCTCGAGCTCGCGGAACGACTCGTCGACCACGGTCATGCCTATGTCAGCGATCACGGGAATGTCTACTACGACGTCGGGTCGTTTCCTGACTACGGCCGGCTGTCGGGCAATACCCTCGACGCGCTGCGGGGCGGCCATCGGGGCGAAGTCGAGCACGACAAACACGATGCGGCTGACTTCGCCCTGTGGAAGGCGGCCGGCGGGGGTCGGCTGCTGAAGTGGCCGACGCCGCGCTGGGGCGAAGGCTTCCCCGGCTGGCACCTCGAGTGCTCGGCCATGGCTCTCCGCCATCTCGGCCCGCGGTTCGACGTCCATACCGGTGGGATCGACAACATCTTCCCGCATCACGAGGACGAGATCGCCCAGTCGGCGCCGATCGTCGGTGGACCGCCGGCCCGCATCTGGGTTCATGGCGAGTTCCTCCGGGTCGGCGGCAGTAAGATGGCCAAATCGGCCGGCAACATCGAGCGGATCGACGACGTGGCGAGGCGCGGCATCGATCCGCTCGCCTTCCGCTACCTGTGCCTGACGTCGCGCTACCGC
>JANMPL010000232.1:0-3393 GCA_031369845.1 Chloroflexota bacterium | reverse complement strand
GCGCGGGAACCTCTAGGCGACGTTCCCGCGCCCGACTCAGTTCACGCGGTCACGGCGTGAACTGAATGCGCTCCACAATCGGCATGGCCTGGGCCACGAACGCCTCGAAGGTGGATCCGTCCGGCGTGCCGATGTTGATCGCGACGACCGACTCGCCGACGTCCAGGAAGATGTAGCGGTCACGACCCGTCCCTCCGGTGCCGAAGGCGGGCCCTGTGTTGGTCGCGCTTACGATCAGCACGGCCGGCTTACCGCCGCTCCAGGCGCAGGTGCCCGTCCAGGTCGAGGCGACTTGGATGTCGAGCATCTGGCCTGTCAGATTACCGACCGTTGCCGGCTGTGGTGAGGTGGCGGCGAGGCGGGGGTCCCCGGCCATGGTCGCGACGACCTCGGCAACGGATGTCCCAACTGCGGCCGGGGCCTTGTTCTCGCAATCCGGATCGTTGAAACGGACGAACGGCCCAGACATGATGCCGACGCTATTGCCGGCGTCCGAGGAGGCGGTCGGGGCCTCGAGAATGAAGGTGCGATCTCCATCACTCCCCGTCCAGCCGGCAGGAGCTACGAGGCTCAACGTCGGTTTGAACGTAACGGACGAGATCGAGCTGGGCGACGCCGATGGGCTGGGAGGCGCCGCCGGGCTGGGCGACGCGTTCGGTCCCCCGACATCGGCTCCGGACGAGGGCCGGAATAGATAGATCGCCCCAATGCCGACGATGAAGACCGCCGCCACGGCGGCTGCGGCGCGAAGACTCGGAGTCATGGTGGGTCTCCTGTGGAAACGCCACGCGGGCCGCTGGGGTTGATGTCCGATCCGGTCAGCGATGACGTCGATGACCCGGTCCGGGACTTCGGTCGGTCCTTCGCCAAGCCACTGGCCCAGGAGCCGTTCGCGGTCGCGATCTTGAGTCATGCCGGTCGACCTTTCCTGACCGAGGTTCGAGCATCCGCGTCGAGGGCGGCGCGCATGGCGCGATGGGCGTGATGGAGTCGGGAGCGCGCGGTACCGGCCGGGATGTCGAGGGTCTCGGCGATCTCAACCGGCGCGTACCCGAGGTAATGGTGCAGAACGAGGATCGCCCGCTGTTCGGGCGGCAGCCGTCGGAACCCGCGTTCGAGCAAGTCCCGATTGGCCACGGATACGAGGTCATCAGGAGCGGTCGGTCCGTCGACCGGCAGCATCCGAAGATGGGCGGTTCGGCGACGCTCGCGCGTCGCCTGGTCGATGCACCCATGGACAAGGAGCCTGCGGAGCCAAGCGTCGAACCGGTCCGGATCGCGGAGGCCCCGAAGGTCACGCCAGGCGATCACCAGCGCGTCCTGCAGTGCGTCCTCGGCCCGATCGACGTCGCGAAGGATTCGCTGAGCGATCGCAAAGAGATGGTCACTGCGAGGACGGATCAGGTCGACGTACGCCTCCTGGTCTCCGCCCTGTGCCGCCTCGACGAGATCCCGGTCCACCGCGAGCCCCTCGTTGCGCCCAGTGGGGGCGCGGTCCACCCATCATGGCCTCGCCGAGTGGCCGCGCGTTCATTCTTCGGTGAATCGGCCGCGAACCGCAGCGTTATCCTCGGCGTCGGCGTGGCGGCGCGCGAAGCCGCCGGTGCTCGAGGAGAGGGTGCGATGGAGTGGTATCCGTGGGTCGTCTTTGTCCACGTCGCGGCGGCGTTCCTGTTCGTCATGGGCCACGGCGCTTCGATGTGGACCTCGGACCAGATCCGGCGTGAACGCGATCCCGTGAGGATCCGGGCGCTGCTCGAGCTGTCGAGCCGGAGCCTGGGGCTGGTGTACGGCTCGCTGCTGACGCTGCTAATCGCGGGGATCGTCGCGTCGATCATGGGCGGCCACTTCGCCCGCGGCTGGCCGTGGGCCGCGATCGTGGTTCTCGTAGCGATCATCGTCCTGATGTACATCCTGGCGTCGCGCTATTACGGGCAGGTCCGTGAAGCGGTCGGGCTCAGGGGCTATGAGACCCCCAAGGACGCCCCGGATCCGACGCCCGTCTCGGCTGACGAGCTCGCCGCGCTCGTCGATTCGCGGCGCCCGGACGTCATCGGCCTCGTCGGAATCATCGGATTGCTGATCGTGCTCTGGCTGATGATGTTCAAGCCGTTCTGACGACGGCGACACGTCACGGCCGCGCGAAGCTCGGCGTCCCAGCAAGGTCGCATTGAGGAGCGATCTGTGCAGTCACCGTGGATCCAGCGCATCGGCGTGACGGCGACGGCCGTCGTCCTGGCCGGTTGCAGCGTCGCCGGGCCGTCGGTCGGCCCGCTTCGTAGCCCAAGCGCCCCACCAGCCGCGATCGCCGCGACCACCGCGGACCCGTGCCCGCGCACCGACCCAATCGCCGATGCGTCCCTGCCAGCCGATCTCGACGACGCGACTCGCGAAGGGGTTCGCTTCCGAACGGACAATGGCTTGCGCCGAGACCTGGAGTGGATCCGGGACGTCGCCGCGGACCCGACGATGTCAACCGCCTTTGGCACGCCGCTCCTGCCGGCCGAGGAGGCGACCCTGTTCGCCCGGAACTCCCTGCCCGACCCAGTTTTGCGAGCCCTTGGCGGGTACGGACACATTGACGAGTTCGGCGGGCTCTACATCGACAACGCCGAGGTCCGGGTCGTCACCCTCTGGACGACCGACCCGGAGGTCCACGAGGCGGCGATCAGGCCGCTCCTCCCGGCCTGCCATCCGGTCGCGTTCCTCCAGGTTCGCTGGTCCGAGCGCGAACTGCGCGCATGGCAGGACCGGGTCGCGGCCGACGTCGACTGGATGGCGGAGATCCCGGCCCAGGCGGTCGGGATCGGGGCCGACATCAGGGAGAACGTCATGACGATCGACGTCTCGAGCGCGAACCCGGGCGCGGCCGAGGTGATCGTCGCCCACTACGACGCACCGGCCGGGATGATCCGGGTGACCTCCGACGGGACAGGCGCCCATCTCCTGCCGTCGGGGACCGTCGTCGGGCGGGTCCTCCTCGCCGACGGCAGCCCGCCCGGCCCGAACGACCTGATGCTCGATTCAGGCTCGCCGGACGACGCGCCGGGCTGGTGCGGCGGCGGCGACATCGGCTACGGCGTCATGGAGAACGGCACGATCGACTTCCCCTGCAAGGTCGGCCGGCGGACGATCCTCGTTCGCGACTGGGTCGCGAACGAGCGCGGCGAGCACCCAGTCGTCGCGTCGGTCGTGGTCGAGGTCCCGGCCGGCGGCCAGGTGGAGGTGGAGATCCGGCTGCCGCAGGGCTTTGACCCGGCCGCGACGGCGTAGCCGCCCGACTCGGCCGCGTTTCTGGCGTTTTGACCGATCGAGCCGGCTGCGAGCTGGCGACGACCGGGCTACTCGCCGGAGACGAGCCGCAGCTTCGTTGCCGCCCGGCGGCGGGCGGTC
>JANMPL010000227.1:0-1584 GCA_031369845.1 Chloroflexota bacterium | reverse complement strand
GGTCGGCGATCCCGGTGGCGAGGATGGCGTACGCATCCTTGTCACCGGGCTGGGCCCGGATCACTAGATCGGCATCCATCGAAACCTTCCGCTTGACGCGCATCGGTCCTTCCGATGCTGTCAACCGATAAGGGGATGCGGGCCGCCCGGTCTTGTCAATGTTCGTCCGTCTTCAGGCCGCACCCGGCCGGCCGCTCTGTCGGCGCAATAGGGATCGCTCAGGATGCGCCCTGCGAATGCGTCGGTGACCCTTCGAAGACCTTCCGCCGCGTTTCGCTGGATTGTGGTCCGTTGAGAGGCGTCGGGCGAGGTCACAGCCGCCGATGTGCGCCTCGTCGATTCCGCCAGATCGTTCCGCTTGGTTGGAACTATCTGGGGTCGACTCGAGGTGACGCGGGGGCTGGAGATACGTCCAGCCAAACGGAACGAGTTGGCGCGGACGGCCCACCCGCCCTGCCGATCCCGTTCGCCTCGGGACGCCGCCAGACGGTCGGAGTGAGGAGGCGCGTGCGCCGACGGCGCCGGGGAAAGCCACAGCCGATCCGGTGACCTCGTGCGACGAACTCCCTATTGGACTGGGGCGGACCACGAGGTCGGCTCGGTCTTGTGCTACATTGTGCTACATGAGCGAAGGCGATCCGTCCCGAGTCGGTGTTCGCGAGCTTCGCCAGAACCTGTCGATCTACCTGGATCGAGTCAAGGACGGCGAGTCGCTCGAGGTTACGGAGCGGGGCCATGTCGTCGCACGGCTCAGTCCGAGCGAGGAAGGGTCGTCAACGTACGAACAGATGGTCAACGACGGTCGCATCAATCCGGGGAAGGGCGGCCTCGCAAGCCTCGGGCCGCCGCCGTCGGGATCGCGCCGGCCTCTTTCGGATGTCCTCCGGGAGCTCCGCGACGACGAGATCGACTGACGTGGCCGCGGTCTATCTGGACGCGTCGGCCATCGTCAAGCTGATCCTCGACGAGCCCGAGAGCGCGGCCCTCGTCGCTTCCCTGCATCCGGATGCCAGGCACGTCACGAGCCGGATCGCGACGGTGGAGGTGATGCGCGCGGCGGCGCGACACGGCGGCGTGGATGTCGGTCGCGTCCTCGCGGTGCTGGATGCGCTCGACATGATCGAGCTGAACGAGGACGTCGCGACCCGGGCGGGATCGATCGCCCCTGCCGACTTGAGCGCCCTCGACGCGATTCACCTCGCCTCTGCGATTGGCATTCGGCGCGAGCTCACGAGCTTCATCGCTTACGACGAGCGACTCGTCGCTGCAGCACGTGTTCACGTGCTCCCCGTTGAGTCGCCCGTGTGAGCTCGCCCAACGATGGCGAAGTCAGTTCGTCGTCGTGGTGACCGTGAAGTCGTCGAAGTCGGCGGTGACTCCCTGCCCGAACAGTCGCTCAGACAACGGGATCGAGACGCTCGCGGCGCAGGCGCTCGGCTAGTCGGGGCCGGGCACCCGAAGGGTTTAGCGAACGAGCTGAGTCGCAATCAACCGCCTGGTGGCCCGTAGCTGGGCGAGAGTTTGGTCGCGGCGTCGACCTCCTCTGGCGTGAGCAGGACGAACGTCCGGGTGCCGATCGCGCCC
>JANMPL010000189.1:0-3481 GCA_031369845.1 Chloroflexota bacterium | reverse complement strand
GCGCGTCGGTCATCTCGTCGCTCGAGTACTACCGCGCCGGTCATGCTCGCCTCAACCCAGGCGGCGTGATGATGCAGTGGACGCCGTATGGCGGGACGGTCGACGAGTTTCGTGCCCACCTCCGGACGTTCCACGCGGTCTACCCCCATGTCACGATCGCCTTTGGTCCCGGCGGTTACGGGTTCTTCCTGCTCGGATCTGACGAGCCGATGGCGTTCACCGACGACGCGATCGCTGAGGTCCTCGGCCGGCCCGGGATCCTGGCCGAGATCTCGTCTGCCTACGACTCGCCCGAACGGACTATAGTGGGCTGGACCAAGCGACTCCATTCACTCGTCTGGCTCACGGACGACGAGGTCAGCCGCTTCACCGGGGACGGGCCGCTCATCACCGACGATCGGCCGCTGCCGGAGTACTTCCTCCTCCGTCGGCTATTCGGGACGCCTTCGCCGAAGGTGACGCCGAGCGAGCTCTTGCGCCTGACCGGCGGCTAAGAGGCTATGGGAGCGCCAGTGCAACCAGCGAGTCGCCTCGGCTGGTGGACGGTGGATCTACTCGCGGTCGTGGCCCCGCTGCGCCGTCCGGTCATCCAGCTGTTCCTCACCAGCTTTCTGATCCTCTTCGTCGAATTGATCCTCATCCGGTGGATCCCGGCCAACGTCACCCACGTCGGCCTCTTCCGCAATTTCCTGCTGATGGGCAGCTTCCTTGGAATCGGGGCGGGCATCCTCTTTGGTCGCGATCCCCGGCGCCTGCCGCTGTCGCCATTCGCCCCCCTTCTCGTCGCAACTGTCGCGCTCGTCGGTACCGCCACGCTCGAGGTCCGGATTCAGAGCGCGAGCGAATCATTCCTTGGCATTGGGGTGCAGGGGGGTCCGATCGGATCCCTGGTAATCGCTCTGCTCGTGATCCTTTCGTCGATTCTCATGGCTGCGCTGGCGATTCCGCTCGGCTCCCTTCTCACATCGATGCCGCCCCTGCGGGCCTACACCGTCGACATCTGCGGTTCGATGGTCGGGATCTCCGCATTCGCGATCCTGTCGTCCGCCGGAAGTCCCCCGGCGGTCTGGTTCGGAGTGGCCGCTACGGTCCTTGGCCTACGCGCGCTTGGAACGGGCGTCACTAGGTGGTCCGCCTTGAGCGGCGCGTTCGTCGTCGCGACGATCGCACTGTCGATCCTCCAGCAATCGTCGACGACTTCCTGGTCGCCCTACTACCGAGTCTCGGAGCAGGAGATCGGATCGACCGTGGTCGTGAGCGTCAACGGCGTTCCGCATCAGATCCTGCAGCGGGCGGCCGACGCCCGGAAGGAGGGATTCTACGAACAGGTCTACTCCTGGTTCCCTGATCGCATCTTCGAACGCGTACTGATCGTGGGCGCTGGAACCGGCACGGATGTCGCCGTGGCCCTCGCCCACGGAGCCGATCAAATCGACGCCGTCGAGATCGATCCCTACATTCTCGAGATCGGCATTAGGAAGCATCCGGATCGACCGTACGACGACCCAAGGGTGACGAGGATCGTCGACGATGGACGTGCGTTTCTCAGCCGCAGCCACGAAGACTACGATCTCGTTGTCTTCGCCCTGCCCGATTCGCTCACGCTCGTGAGCACCTCCGCAGGCGTCAGATTGGAATCGTTCCTTTTCACGGATGAAGCCTTCCGTTCGGTTCAGGACCACCTGAACGACGACGGGGTGTTCGTCCTCTACAACTACTACCGGGACCCGTGGCTGGTTTCGAAGCTCTCAGCAATGCTCTACTCGACCTTCGGAGACGATGTGCTCGTGGAGCGTTACCAAGGCACTACTGCTAATGCCGCCACGTTTGCCACCGGGCCCGGCGTCGCAGGGCATGATCTGGTGGCAGCGCAAGACGTCAGCGCGATCGAGGGCCCTGCTCCGCGAGGGGCGACCGACGACTGGCCGTTCCTCTACCTCCGCGAACCCGGATTGCCTGGGCATTACATCGTGGCGCTCGCAGCGGTCCTCGTCTGGGGGTTGCTGCTCGTGGGCCGGGCCGCCCAACGCAGTGGGACCAGCTTTCGTCGCTTTAGCCCGCACTTCTTCATCCTGGGTATCGCCTTCCTGCTCCTCGAGACGAGGAGCATCGTGACGTTCAGTCTCCTGTTCGGGACGACGTGGCTCGTCAATGCGCTCGTCTTCTTCGCCGTGCTGGCCAGCGTTCTACTGGCGATTCTCGTCACGCGGTTCCTCCCGCGTTACCAATCCAGGTATCTCTACGTTGCCCTGATTGGGTCGATCGTCATTGCCTACCTTCTTCCACCGGCCTCGTTGCTCATCGAACCGCCGACCCTCCGGTATGTCGCGGCCGCCGCCCTCGCCTTCGCGCCGATCTTCTTCGCGAACCTCGTCTTCAGCTACTCATTCCGGGACACGAGGACAGCCGACATGGCGTTCGCTTCAAACTTGCTCGGCGCGATGGTCGGCGGAGCGATGGAGTACCTGGCCCTGATCGCCGGCTACCAGACCCTATTGCTCATCGTCGGCGCGCTCTACATTGCGGCGTACCTGTTGGCGACGCATATGCGGCTCCTCGCCGATAACGAGCTTTCCTCGGTATAGCGCCTGTCCTCACCGGCGACGTTGCTCTTGCAACCACTTTCGAGTCGGATGCTATTCTCGCCTGAATGACCAGTGCCGCCCTCGCCGTGGACCCTGCCTGTCCGGGTCCCATCACCGAGAAACTTGCTCCGCCCGCAACCCTCTCGCTTGATGCCCCGCTGAGCGTCGAGCGGACGCCCTTCGCGGCGATCCCGCGCGCCACCTGGGACCGCCTCGTAACGGCGTCGCTATGGGCGACACCGTTCTCCGGCTGGGCCTTCCACCGTGTTTGGTGGGACGCCTACGGGACGACAGCCCACGAGCAGACCCTGACCGTCACCGACCCGGCATCCGGCACGATCGTCGCGATCGTGCCGCTGATGCATCGTCACGAGGTTGAGCCGACCGACGCCGAGACCCACACGACGATGCGCCACGGCCAGGACGTGCGCATGACGAGGGTCGCCCCCACGGCCAAGGCGATCTTCTTCGGCGCTTCGCACCACGCCGACTACGCGACGGTGCTCGCGGCGCCGGACATCCTGCCGGCCGTGTCCGAGGCGGTCGTCGAGTACCTCGCCGCCAGGGCCTCCCCGGACGATCGCCATCCGGACCTCTGGGACGTCGTCGACCTCCGCCGCCTCCGATGCGGCGACCCGGCCGCCGATGCCCTCGCCGTCGCGTTCGGCCGCCGCGAGATCTCCGAGGGCTGGACGCTCAATGTCGAGCGCGAGGACGTGTGTCCGGTCGTCCACCTGTCGCCCGGCACGGACTTCGATTCGTTCCTCGCGACCCTTGGCAAGAAGGATCGCCACGAGATCCGGCGCAAGATCCGCCGGGCCGAGGCGGTCGGCGAGATCCGGCTGGCCGATTCGGCCGATCCGCTTGCGGAGCTCGAGACTTCATCGACCTCCACC
>JANMPL010000130.1:0-3474 GCA_031369845.1 Chloroflexota bacterium | reverse complement strand
TGTGCAGCAGCGACCCGCGGCTGTTGTTCGGGTTGGGAGGTGCCACGACCATCGACCGGATCGAGGTGACGTGGCCGGACGGCAGCCGGGAGCGATGGCCCGGCGGCTCGTGCGACCGGTGGGTCGATGTCCGCCCGGGCGAGGGGACCGGCCCGTGAACCGACCGTTAGCGGTGGTCTTCGGTTTGTTGGCCGTGGCGGCCGTCGGGTATGCCGTGTTCAAATACACCGCGAGCGCGGGCAACAGGACCGAACCGCCCGAGATCCCGGCCGACGTCACCGACCCACCGATCCGTAAGGTCATCGCGTCCAAGCGGGCAGCAGTGGTCGCAGACCCGCGAAGCGCCACCGCCTGGGGCGAGCTGGGCACGGCATTCGACGCCCATGAATACTGGGAGCAAGCGCAGGCGTGTTACGAACGGGCGATGGAATTGGCCCCGTCCGACGCCCGCTGGCCGTTCATGATCGCCGAGATACTAGACTGGCGGAAAAAAACGGAAAGCAACAAGGAAGAAGCGGTACGCCTGTACCGGATGGCCGCCGACCGTAATCCGCCGACCCCCGCCCACACCTGGACCGCGGCGCTCTGCCTGGCCGACCTCCTGACCGAACTCGACCGTGCGGACGAAGCCGCGCCGCTCTACCAGCGGGCGTACGATGCCGACCCGACGAACCCGTGGGCCGCGTTCCGGATGGCCCGGCTCCATGACGATCGCGGGCGGATGGAGGACGCCATCCGCATATACCTGACTCTCGTCAACAACCCCTACACCCGGAAGAGGTCGGCGGTCGCGCTGGCCGAACTGTACCGCCGACAGGGCAAAGTGACGGAGGCCGACCGCTACGAGCACGCGGCCGGGCTGGTACCACCCGATCAGAGCTGGGCCAACCCGTACGCCAACCCTGTGGCCGAACTCCGGCGCGGTCGGGCCGTGCTGATGGACACCTACTTCGCCCAAGAGCGGGCGCAGGATGCGGCCGGAGTGATGGCATTAGCGACCACACTCGCCGATCAATACCCGTCGATCGAGACGCAGCTGCTGCTGCTGCGGGCGATGGTCAACACCGGCGACTTCACGGCGGCAGTGGCGGTCGCGGACGACGTGCTGCGGGCCGACCCGCGGGCGGTCACCGCCCACTCGTTCCTCGGGTTGGCCCGGCTCGGGCTGGCCGACCGGGCCGAGGCCGAAGGGCGCAAGGCCGACGCCGATCGGCTGCTCGCCCAGGCGGCCGAATCGCTCGGGGAGTCGGTTCGGCTGAAGCCGGACTACGCCCCGGGACACCTCTACCGGGCGAAGGCGCTGCTCCGGCTCGGCCGACTGCCGGAAGCCGAGACGGCCGCCCGGGCGGGGGTTGCATCCCGGCCGGAGGAGTGGGAAGTCTACCTGATTCTCGCGGACGTGTTGGCTGCCAGCGGCCGCAAGACCGAGGCGGTGACTGCGGCCGAACAGGCCGTGAAGCTGGCCCCCCCGAACGAACCGCGTGCGAAACAAGCCCTGGAGTCGCTCAAGAAACACTAGAGCCTTTTTAGTTTCACTCTTGTTAGCCGGATGCGCAAACGACGGAGTATTTTCAATCCGTAACTTGCGCGTCCGGCTAACAATTCCAAGACTGATTTTGAGAATGCTCTAGGAGGCAGGCAATGATGCGGCTCATTGGGTTCCTCGGTCTGGCCGCGGCCTTTCTTGGCGTGAGCGCCTGGTTCGTGATCCGGATCCTTCCCACCGCATCGGATACAGCCCCCGCGTCCGGCGTGCCGGCAGCCGTTGCGGAAGCCACCCCCGAGCAAGTGCATTCCCTCTGCGGCGCCTGTCATGCCTATCCGCCGCCCGAGACCTTTCCCCGTTCGGCCTGGCGCAAGGAAGTCAAACAGGGCTACGACTTCCTGAACGATTCGACGCTGGCATTGCGCAATCCCAATCCCTCCCTGGAAAGTGTTGTCCGCTACTATGAGGCCAGAGCCCCGCTGGAATTGCCCCTGCCGCAGCCCGAATATGCCCCTGGCGAGGTGCCACTTCGTTTCAACCGTCAGGGCTTCCGGTCGACCGACGGAGGCAGGGTCCCCGCGGTGACCAACGTGAACCTCGTTCACCTCTTCGATTCGAAGCGATTGGACGTATTGAGCTGCGACATGCGCTCGGGCCAGGTCAGCGTATTGCGACCTTACGAGGCCAACCCGACCTTGCGCGTGTTGGCCACGCTGCCATTCCCGGCTCACGCCGAAGTGGTGGACCTCGACGGCGACGGCCACCGTGACGTGATCGTGGCCTGTCTCGGGTGCTTCTATCCGTCCAACGCGCGCGCGGGCAGCGTCGTTTGGCTGCGTGGTTCGGCCGACGGCACCTTCACGGCCATCCCGCTCCTCGGAGACGTGGGGCGCGTGGCCGACGTGCAGGCGGCCGATTTCAACGGCGACGGCAAGCTCGATCTGGTCGTCGCAGCCTTCGGCTGGCGCAAAACCGGGGAGATCCTCTACCTGGAGAACCGGACGCAGGACTGGTCGAGGCCGCTGTTCATGCCGCACGCCGTTGATAAGCGGCACGGGGCCATTCACGTGTCGGTCTGCGACCTGAACGGCGACGGCAAGCCCGATTTCGTCGCCCTCATCAGCCAGGAGCACGAAACGATTGTGGCCTTCCTCAACGAGGGCGACGGCCGGTTCCGCAAGGAGACGATCTACACCGCCCCGCACCCCGCTTACGGCTCCAGCGGCATCCAGCTCGTGGACCTGAACGGCGATGGCCGGCTGGACGTTCTTTACACCAATGGCGATTCACTGGATAGCGATTATCTGAAACCGTTTCACCTCGTCCAATGGCTCGAGAATCGGGGCACGTTTCCCTTCGTCCATCACGCGTTGACGACGATGGCCGGGGTGGAGCGTGCGGTGGCCGCGGACTTCGACGGCGACGGCTTGCGGGACATTGTGGCGGTGAGTTGGCTGCCGGGCCACGCCTTTCCGGAACGCGACAAGATGGGGCTCGATTCGGTCATTCTCCTGCGCCAATTCGCACCCGGTCAATTCGCCCGCTACTCGTTGGAAAAGGGTTCGTGCGACCATCCAACCTGCGCCGTCGGCGACCTGATGGGCGACGGCCGACTGCATCTGGTTACGGGTAATCACTACTTCACTGACGCGCCGCCGGAAGCGGCCGCAATTACGATTTGGCAAAACGTCACGCCCGGGAAGGCCGGGCGGTAGATCGACGGTTTGACGTTCAGAGCTTAAAAGCGCGGAGCGCAAAGCCGACGGGATTCGTCTCACGGAACCTCTTCTCCGATCGTGGCGTCCTTCGCTCATCCGGCCGATCATACGATGATCGAAACGTGCAGGGCCAGGCGTGCTGGCACGGTCAAGCCCTGATGGACCCATTGTTTTGTGCATCGAGCCATCCCGACCGATTGAGTGAGTTTATCAACATGACAGAAGGCTTCGTTGCGGGCGACAAGACTATCGGATTACCATCGCCTCGGC
>JANMPL010000127.1:0-5883 GCA_031369845.1 Chloroflexota bacterium | reverse complement strand
CGCCGGTCGCGAACGTCGCCTCCTGGCGGATCGAGGGGCCGTTCCGCTGGATTACGGCGATCGGCGTCCGGCGGAGCGTTCGGCACGGTGACGTGAGCTTCGCGGGCAGTCCCCATGGCGGTGTGCGGATCGACTTCAAGCAGGGCGTACCGTGGGGATTCCTGCACGTCCCGGCGATCTACCTCGGCGTCGACGACCTCGAGGGCCTGGCCGCCGAGCTGGCCCGTCGCGGGATCGCCGGGACGGATGCGCGGGCACGGCTCGTCCGGTAGCGAGGGCGACGAAGCGCTACGAGCCCGTCGGGCTCGCGGACGTCGACAGCTTGCCTGCCTTGAAGGTCGCGATGAGCCGCGTGTAGTCGGTCAGCCCTCGCTCGTAGCCCACCGCCCACAGTCCTGCTCCCGCCAGCCCGCGGGCGTTCGCCAGGGCGAGCTTCGGGGTCAGGGTCGCGGCCGAGTCGAAATAGATCGCCCGCCAGCGGTCGCCGTCCGACACCGCCAGGTGCTCCACGACCTCGAGCGAGTCGAGGACGGGCTCTGCGCTCGGGTCCTGGAGGGTGCCGAGGTTGTCAGCCGGGATCCACACCGTGCCGCGACCGGTCCTCGGCGCCCCCAGCTCAGGTCCCTCGACCGGCCAGCTCATTCCGTAAAGCGGCAGGCCGAGGATCGTCCGCTCGGCTGGAACGCCGGCATCGCGGTAGAGGTCGAGCGACCAGGCAAGATCCTTCGGGCTGCCGTCGCGGCGAGCCAGCGGCGCCGAGGCACCCGGTTCTGACCCCGACCAGTGATAGTCGTAGCCCATCATGAAGATCCGATCGGCGCCCGCCTCCGAGGCAGCGAGCGCCATGGCCATGCCGCTGATGTTCGCTGACGTCGCGACCGAGACCTGGGCCGCGAGGTCGGCCGTCCGGAGCGCCGTCCGCAGGCGCCCGACAAACGCTCCGTAGGCGGCAACATGCTCCGCGGCCAGCAGCTCGACGTCGACGTTGATCCCGTCCGCCCCAAGATCGGTCGCCATCGCCACGAGGCCGGCGATCGTCCGCTGCTGGGCCTCGGCCGACCGGAAGAACGCGTCATTCTTGCCCGTGCCGAACGACGTGTAGACGAGCTCGACCCGGACGCCGCGCTCGTGGGCCTCGCTGATCAGCCGGCGACCGAGCGGGCCGTCGATCTTCCTGTAGCCTCGCTCCCCCGTGGCCAAGTCGCCGTTCTTCTTGTGAGTCACCGAGAACAGGGCCAGCGTCGTCAGATCCGTTTTCGCGAGATGCGCGGCAATCCCCGCGTCCATCTCCCAGTACGGCACGAAGCCAAACACCTCGTGGCCGGGAATCGGGATCGGGATCGGCGTCTTGGCGGCGCCCTCGCTGGCGGCGGACCGTCCAGCCGGGGTCGTGGTGCCGTCGGCGGCTGGACGTGACGTCACGAAGATGAATGCCGAAGTGACGGCGAACGCGGCGAGAAGCGCCGCAGAGAGCGGCCGTCGGGTCATCCGACAAGCGTGGGTGGCGATCGCCGAGCGGTCAAATGGGGCGGTCGCGCGGCACCAGTTCACCCTTGCGTCGCGCCCGAAACTACGGGAATCGCCACGAGAGGGGCTACACTGCAGTTGGCCGCGGACACCGCCCGGCCGCCGACCGAAGCGAGGATCGATGACAAAGCACTCGAAGCTCGAGCGCGAACGGCGCGCCCGGGAATCCGAACGGGTCAAGGAAATCGAAGACGCGTGGATGAAGAGCCTGCCGGCGGCGACCGCCGAGGCATTCGCGAGGTCCGTCAAGGCCGCGAGGGAGCGTCCGCCGCGCGAGCGACCGGCCGACATGGCCAAGGGCACCCTGCCGCGGCCGCCGCGGCCGGGCCACGAGCCGCGGCCGCCGAAGGACACCGGACGCCCGGAGCGAGGTCGCTAGCGACCGCCGCCCGCCCATCCACTGCTGAAGCGAGGAACCACCGATACCGTGCGAAAGCGCAAGGTCACCTATCCCACGCCGCGCAACAAGAAGGCTCCGCCGCCGAGCGATACGCCTGAGCCCATCTACGTCCGACCGACGGTTGTCGCGATCGATATGCGGGCGGCCTCCGGCCGCGATCTCGCGATCGGCGATCGGGTGCGGATCATCGGCTCCGGCCTGTACAACGGCGAGACCGCGGTCGTCGAGTCGCTTCCGGGCGGGGTCATCCCCTCGGCGCTCGTGCGGACCGAGGCCGGACGTACCCGTCGCGTCCGCACCATCGATCTCGAGCGAGTCGCGGCCGAGGCCTGACCTCCTGCCACCCGGCTTGAGGGTATCAATCGGCTTCGCCCAGGCCGCGTTGCCCGCTACTCTCGGGCGATGATCCGACTCGCGCTCGTTGACGATCATCCCGCGATTCTCGATGCCATCGCCGACGCTGCCCGATCCCGAGCCGGGATCGAGGTCGTCGGGCGGGCAACAGATGTCGACGCCGCAGTAGAGCTCGTCGAGCGCGCCAGGCCGGACGTCGTCGTCTGCGACGTCTGGATCGGTGGCCAGCCGGGCGGGCTGGAGCTCGTCAAACGCTTCGGCGGAGGACGCGGCCCGCGGATGCTCATGCTGAGCGGCTTCGAGCAGCCGAGCTTCCTCAGGGCGTCATTCGAAGCCGGAGCAGCCGGCTACCTGTCGAAGGCGAGCGAGATCGACGAGATCCTCGCGGCCGTCGAAGCCGTTGCCGCGGGCGAAACCCGCTTCCCGGCTGTGACACTGAGCGCCCTCCGCGACGCTCCCCGCCCGCCGAGCGCCCGAGAGCTGGAAGCGCTGCGCCTCCTGGCCCGAGGCGCGACGAACGACGAGATCGCGGTCGGGCTGGGGATCAGCATCAAGACCGTCGAGAGCCACCTGCGCCGGCTCTTCGGCCGGTATGGGGTGCTGAGCCGGACGGAGCTGGCGCTACTCGCCGTGCGCGAGGGCTGGCTGAGCACGGACCCGTGACCGGCGAGCCCGCCGACGCGGTCGACGGTGCGGGCAGCGCGGGCGGCGTCGTCGCACCAGCCGGCGACGCCGAGGCTCCGGTCGGCCCGACCGTCGCGCCGACGACGATCGGCGGGCGGCCGCTCTCGAGGCGCTTCCAAGCATCAGTGATCGGCGCGGCGTCAGTCCTTGGCCTTGCAGTCGTCCTCGTCGTCCTCGCTCCTCCGGCGAGCCCGGACGACCTCCTCCCGATCCTCGTCAGCGGAGGCGCGCTGTGCGTCGGCATTCTCGCCCGACACCGGGCCCCCGGTCTCGCCTGGGCCTCGCTCGTCGTGGCGTCACTCGCAGCGGCCGGCGTCCCGATCGCGCTCTCCCGCGTCGCCAATCCCGGCGTGATCGGGCTGGATGAGTGGCTCGTCGTCGCCGGCCGCTCGAGCGTGGCGGCGATCGTGACGATGGCGATCGCCGCGGTCTATGCCACCCGGCCCGAGCGGCCCGCCGCGCGGCGTGTCACGACGCTGGCGATGCTGCTCGTCGCCTGGCTCTCCGCGGGGTTTCTCGTGATCGTGCTGCTCGTCATCGCCGGCACGCGAGCCGACCCCGAGCTCACGTGGGTCGACATCGCGACGCGCCCGACGGCGCTGTTCCGCCTCGTCGTCCTGCTGCTGGCCGCGTTCGGGGTGGCCGGGGACATCCGGGCGGCGGCCATCCGGGCGGATGCGCGCCTTGCTGATGCCGGGTACGACGCCGCCGGCGGCAGCCGCGGCCGCGGCCGGGTCCAGCTTGCCGATCGCGTCCGGGCGACACTCCGCGAGCTTGTCCCTGGCGAGGCCGACGCCGGGGCGGCGGCGGTCCATGCCGAGCGCATCCGGCTAGCCGGCGACCTCCACGCCGTCGTCCTGCCGTCGCTCCGCCGAGCGATCGCGGAAGTCGAGGCCGGTGGGCCCCCCGAGACCCTTGCCGAGCGCCTCCACGCCGTGGACCTCGAGCTCGAGCGGATCATGGCGGATCGATGGCCGCTCGTCCTTGAGACCTTCGGGCTCGTCGAAGCCCTCGAAGACCTCGCCGAGCGGACCGAAGCCGAGGCGGGCGTCCAAGTCGGGCTCGAGATCGTCGGACTGGAGGCGGAGGGCGTTGGAGGTCGGCCGCGCCCCGACATCGAGCGAACCGCCTGGCGGATCGCCCAGGTCGCCCTCGACAACGCGGTACGCCACGGCGCGGCCAAGGAGATCACGCTGACCGTGTCCGTGTCGGCCGAACGGATCAGGTTGGAGATCGCCGACGATGGGCGCGGCTTCACCTCAGCGACCGCGACCGACGCGGTTCGATCCGGGTCACGCGGCCTGGCCGACCTGACTCGACGGGCATCGGCTGTGGGCGGGTCGCTCGCGATCGATGCACGACAGCCGAGCGGCACGAACGTCCGCTTCGACTGGCCGGCCGGGGCCTGAGACGGTTCCGGCTTTCGTCTCTTGCGCGCCGGATCCGGGACGGACGTCCTGCCTCGCATCGGCGATATGTCGATGGAATGCGAGCGGCGCGAGCGTCAGGATCGTTGGCATGGACCTATCGGTCCCAACGAACCACACTGGAGTAGATCGTGTCCGCATCGTTTCGGCTCACCGCCCTCGCCCTCGCCCTCGTGGCGATCGTGGCGGTGGCCCCCGTCTCCGCCCTGGCGGCGGATGCCGGTTCGCGTGGCCCGACGGTCGCGGCGCGATCCGTCACCGGCTCCTGGACCGGCAGCGTCAGCATCTGGCGCTCGACCGCGTTCGCATCCCAGGCGACGACGTCCTGGTGCACGGCGGCCTCGACCCAGATGATGCTCAACCTCGTCCTCGGTCGGTCGCGCCACGGCTCGGCCGAGCAGCAGGCGATCGTCGCCTACGAGCAGGCGAACGACAGCCTCGTGGTCTCGAAGGGATCGGACCCCCAGGGTTGGGCCGCCGCCCTGCGCTACTTCGGGACGACACGGACGTCGACTTATCACTGGGAGCGCCACTCCTCGTACGCCGCCGCGTTGCGGGCCGCCGCGTATGACCTCCGGATGACCGGCAAGCCGATCGGCCTCCTCGTCCTCAATGGCAACCACGCCAACGTCCTCGTCGGGTTCAGCGCGACGAGCGATCCGGCCCTGGGTGGCAACTTCTCGGTGACGTCAGCTCAGATCGCCGGGCCCTGGTATCCACGGCCGAACCTCGACCCGGCGCCAGGCACTTGGCTGTCGTCGACGAGCCTGGCGTCGCGCTTCACGCGCTACACGGAACGCGACGGCCTCACCGACTGGGTCGGCTACTGGGTGATCATCACGCCGTAGCAACGCGAAGAGCCCGGTGTGCGCGATGCACACCGGGCTCCTCGAGCGATCGCATGGGGTGATCGCTGCCGCAGGGTTAGCCGGAGTAGAAGTCCGTCACGAGGCGAACGCGCCCGGAGGCTTTCCACACCCCGATCCCGATCCACTTGTACTTGTAGTTCTTGATGTTCCGCCAGTGGCCGCCATTCGATGACTTCTCGGCCTGAAAGTACAGGTGCGAAGCGAGGATCGCGGGCTTGGCGTACGTGTAGCCGCTCCGGCAGCCGATGTTCTCGCCCCAGTTCCAGCCGTTGTATCCGGCACGTCGAAGCCTGTCGCCAGGGTCGCCGCCGATGAAGTGGCTGCACTGGTTGGTGACCGCCAGGTAGCGAGCGTACGGTCGGGAAACGGTGTCCGACATCCCGGCGCTGTGGCGGAGAGGCGCCACGTAGGCGCTGTACCGACCGCTGCCGTAGCCGCGGCACGTACCGTCGTTGAGAACCCAACCGCCTGTCCGGGTGCAGTTCACGAGCCCCAGGTAGTAGAGCTCCTCCGGCCACCAGTACCTGGCGACGGCCGTAGTCGTGATGGTCCCGGTTGCCGGGATCCGGACCGTGGAACCGGCGCTTGCCGCGGCCGGTACGGCGATGAGCGACGCCAGCAG
>JANMPL010000116.1:0-5500 GCA_031369845.1 Chloroflexota bacterium | reverse complement strand
TCCTGGTCCGTAAGGTCCGCTACCGCGACGTCGTTCGGGCGTTCATGGTCTTTCCCATGTTCGGTGCCCTGTACATCGCCTTCGGGATGCGCTTCATCCTGTTGCCCGGAGGACCGGCGACGCCGCTGTTCCAGGCACTTGGGATCCCAAGCACGACGATCCTCTACAGCCTGCCGTCGGTCGTGTTTGCGATGTCGGTGTTCACGTTCCCGTTCATGGTGATGAATATCGGCGCGGCGCTGAGCAACGTCGACCCAACCCTCGAGGAGGCGGCTGCCTGCCTCGGGGCGAGGCCGTGGCAAACGTTCCGGCGGATCCTTCTGCCGCTCACCCGGAGCGGTGTGATCGCCGGGATCCTGATGGTGTTCGGTTGGAACATCGGCACGTTCGCCGAGCCGGTCCTGCTGGGCGGGATCAACGAGCAGCGGGCGCTGGCCTGGACGCTCTACCAGCGCGGCGTCGTTCAGACGGACTACGGCCTGTCGAGCGCGATGAGCGTGGTCCTGCTCTTGATCGCCTTCGCCGTCAGCTACTTTTCGCTGCGCTACTCGCGCGGAGCGCTCGTCGCATGACCGCAGGCGAGATGTCCGCGGCACCCGTTCCGGCGGCCCGCAACCCGGGCGCTCAGGGGCGCACGCGCCGGCTGACCAGTCGCCGCCTGATCGGCCTGTTGAGCCACGCCTACATCTGGTTCGTGCTGATCGTCTTCGTCCTGCCGTTCCTGACGTTGCTGGCGTACTCCGTCACCGGGCCCGGCGGGACATATGCGATCCAGAACTTCCAGTACGTGCTCGGCAGCTTTGGCGAAAACCTCTGGTGGAGCTTCCGGGTCGCCGGCCTTACCCTGGTCATCAACCTGCTCGTCGCGTTGCCGGCCGCCTACGCGATCGTGCGCTACCCGTTCCCCGGCAAGCGGCTGCTCTTCTCGGCGTTGACACTGCCCCTGTACGTGCCCGGCGCGGTCATCGGGATCTCCCTCGTTCTCGTCTACAACTTCACGTACCACCTGACCACGTCGGTGTGGGGCCTGGTGCTGGCAATGGCGGTTGGAACGTTCCCGCTGATGCTCACCCCGATCGTTGTCGCCCTCAAGGACCTGCCGATCGTGTTCGAGGAGGCTGCGGCCTGCCTCGGTGCGACCCGCTGGCAGACGTTCTGGCGGATCGTGTTCCCGCTCATCGGGCCGGGGGTGAGCGCGGGACTCATGCTCTCGTTCATCATCGTCTTCAACGAGTATCTCGTGACGCTCTTCGTTCACCCGCCTGACATCACGACGGCGCCACTCCGCGTGTTCAACCTCGTTCGGACCGCGGGGCTCGCGCCGACCACCGCCGCGCTCGCCGTGACGATGCAGCTCATCTCATTCGGCGCCGTGCTGCTGTTCTTCCGGGTCTTCGGGACGCGCTACCTCAAGGGGACGTACCTGATCTGATGTCGACCGTCCGACTCACTCAGCTCTCGAAGCACTACGGCCAGACCGTGGCCGTTCACGAGCTCGATCTCGAGGTCGCCGACGGCGAGCTGCTGACGTTGCTCGGTCCATCAGGCTGCGGCAAGACGACGACGCTGCGAATGATCGCCGGCCTCGTCGAGCCGAGCGGCGGACGGATCGAGTTCGACGATCAGGACGTCACCTGGCTGCCGCCGCGGGCCCGCAATATCGGGTTCGTATTCCAGTCGCCGGCCCTCTTCCCGCACCTGTCGGTGGCGCGGAACATCGCCTTCGGCTTGTCCGTGAAGGGTGCGAAACAGGCCGCCGCCGATGCGCGCGTCGAGGAGATGCTCGCGCTCGTCGGCCTGACCGGCTACGGCGCCCGGATGCCGTCGCAGCTCTCCGGAGGGCAGCAGCAGCGGGTGGCCCTCGCCCGAGTGCTCGCAACGGACCCGCGGGTCCTGCTTTTCGATGAGCCCCTCTCCGCGCTCGACCGGAACCTGCGCGATACCCTCAAATACTCGATCCTCGAGCTCCAGCGGCGGACCGGGAAGACGGCGATCTACGTTACCCACGACCAGTCGGAGGCCTTCGCGATCTCGGACCGGATCGTGGTCATGAACAATGGCCGCGCCGAGCAGATCGGCACGCAGACCGATATCTATCTGCAGCCGAGGACGCCATTCGTCGCCGAGTTCATCGGGGCCAACAACGGCCTCCCGGGGACGGTAACCGGCGTCGAAGGCTCCGGCGAGAGCGCCCGGACGATCGTCTCGAGCAATGGCGTGCTCCTGCGAAGCCGCTCCAGGGTGCCCCTGGCGGTAGGCGATCCGGTGGTCGCCTATCTGAGGCCCGAAGACGTGGAGGTCCTCGAGGACGGCGAGGGCGACGCGTTCGAGAACGTCATCGAGGGGACGATCGAACGTGTCATCTTCGAGGGGCCGACGGCCCAGCTCCGAGTCGACATCGGGGGTCGCGAGATCCGCGCTGACATCAGTGGCGGCCGGCGGCTGCTCTTCGCCAAGGGTCACGGCCGCGTCCGCCTGGGGTTCAACGAGCTGACGCTGATCGCTGCCCTGTCCGAGGGTTCGGTCAGCGTGGCTACGGACCCGGATGCGGAGCCAGCCGCCACGGCCTAGGTCTCTGTTCCTGCCCTATTTGCGGGAGTAGTTGATCGGGAAGTCGATCTCCCAGTCATCGCCGGCGTCCCCCATGCCGCGCTCCCACCGGCCCTCGATCGTCTTGCCGTCAGCCGAGATCTTGCCGATGAATCGCTGGTTGAAGCCGGGGCCATGCGGCCCATTCCAATCCTCGCCGGGGGCCCACCAGATCTTCCACGTGGAACCTTCGAGGGCCATCACGTACAGCCGCTTGACCCCGCGAGCGTCGAAGTAGTGCATCGGCTGCGGCTCGCCGTCGGGCGCACCGCCGATGATCGAGACGCTGTCGGGCACCCCCGCGGCCTCGCCCACCGACCTGAGGACGATGAACTCGCCCAGGCGCTCGACCTTCGCCTCCACGGAGATCCTCATCGGAGGCTCGATCGGGATCTCCCCTTCGCCGTGCCATTCGCCGATCAGCGGCTCGAACTCCTTCATCCTCGGTCTCCTCTTCCGGCGAGCAACCCGAACCGGACGAGCTCTTGTCGAAGTCTTGCCGCGTCCACGAATCGGAGCGCGATCATGCCCTCGGCCGCCGCCGCCCGGACATTCGCCTCGGAATCGTCGATGAACACCGTCGCCGCCGGGTCGAGCCCGTAGCGACCGAGAAGGTGGCGGAAGATCACTGGATCCGGTTTTGCGACCTTCTCCTCGCCGGAGATGACGATCCCGTCGAACCAGTCGAGGAACGGGTAGCGCGGCCGCGCCACCGGGAATGTCTCGGCCGACCAGTTGCTCAGGGCGTATAGCTGGACGCCGACTTCGCGGAGCTCCTCGAGGATCGCGACGGTCGGCGCGATCGCGTCGCCGAGCGTCTCCTGCCAGCGGTGCCAGTAGGCGACGATCAGGTCGCGCTGCTCCGGATGCTCGCGAGTCAGGACCTCGACGGCCTCCGCCCAGGTCCGTCCGGAGTCCTGCCGGCCGTTCCATTCTGGGCTGACGACGTCGGCGAGAAACGTCTCCATCGCCGCCTCATCGTCGAACAGCTTGCGATAGAGGTAGCGCGGGTTCCAATCGATGAGGACGCCGCCGAGATCAAACACGACAGCGGTCGGCGGGGCGGCAGACATCACCCCGAGAGTACGCGAGACCAGCGGCGGCAGGGAGTGGCGCCATCCGCTGGCTCCTCGCCGATCTACGCCCGCGTTCCTCTCCGATTCTCGCTCCAAGAGCACATGCGACGAGTTGGACGCGGTGCTGGCAGGAATCCGGGCGGTTCTTCCGCGAAACGCCCCCTTTCTGTCTCATCTGGCACGTGGGACGTGCCAAACGTGCATCCGAGGCGTGCCAGCATGTCTCGCTGGTCGCATGTGCTCGCCCCACGAGAATCGCGCAGAGCGCCGGGCCGCGCGCGGGCTGCGACCTGACTAGGCGGGTGCTGCGGTCTTCGGCGGCTTGATGTGGGGCGTAATTCGGGCGCTGAGCGCAGGCTTCGGCAGCGCGCCAACGATCCGATCGACGACCTGGCCGTCACGCATGACGATCATCGTCGGGATGCTCATCGCGTCGTACCTGACCGCGAGGCCCTGGTTGTCGTCGACGTTGACCTTGACGATCTTGAGCCGGCCGGCGTATTCGCGGGCGAGGTCCTCGAGGATCGGCCCGACGATGCGACACGGTCCGCACCACGGCGCCCAAAGGTCGACGACTACGGTCGGGGCGGCGCGCGTCTCGACCTCGAACGTCGATGCATCGGCGTTCACGATCCACGGCAGGGGCTTGCCGCACCTGCCGCAATGCGGTGCGCCGCGCTCACTCGGGGTGATGCTGTTTTTCGTGCCGCAGCTGGCGCAGGTCAGCACGGAGATCGGCCCGGGCGCCTTCGGGCGCGCGGTCGAGGAGTTTTCCTCTTGTGGCGTCGTCATGGTTCAGCCCGCCCAGCAGAACTCTGCGTCGATGGCGGGACCGCGCCGCCGCGAGGCTGCCGGCGGGCCGAAGGGCGATCGGAACGTGAACGCCTCGGCTGTCGGGCCGTGCTGGCGCATGAGGCCGATCCGCCATTCGGCCTCTTCGACCGTCGGCAGGCGGCCGGCGGGCAGCCACCACAGCGCCAGGTAGGCCTCGGCCAGCTTCTCGAACCATTCCCGTCGGCGTCGCAATACGTGGACGTGGTCGGACCGGTAGACAAAGTCGCGAAGCTCCTCGAGCGACCGCCAGACCGACATGTTGATGATGATCCCCTGGTCGCCGAAGGCCTTCACATCGGTCGCGTTGCCGCCTTCGCCCTGGAGCCGCCAGACAAAGCCCGGGCTCCCATCGGCAAGGGCGTTGATCGGGTCCAGGAGCGCGACGAAGTCGGCAATCTGTGGCGATTCCAGCGGAGCCCGCAGGATCCCGATGTTCACCTGGGCGAGGTGGAACTCCGGTCGAGCGATCGACATGCGCGGCCCTCCTTGTCGGCATCAGCGTAGCGACTCCGGCCGAGCGACACGAGACGGGGCGGCAACGAGCGGCTGGTAGGTTCCGGGAGTCGGCTCTCGGTGGCCGGCGAGCTAGGAGGGAGTTGCAATGCCCTGGCCGCCGCGCACGCAGATCGGGTGGGGGTTGATCGGCGCCCTCCACGCCGCCGCATTCTCGATCTGGATGTTCTTCTTCCCCGACGCCATCCCAAACTACTTCGCGTGGGACGTCCAACCGCGCTACGCCCAGGCGTTCATCGGGGCTGGCTACCTGTTCCGGACCGCATTCTTCCTCTACGCGATGCGCCAGTCGAACTGGCTGCGCCTGCGCTGGATCGTCTGGGGCAACCTCGTGTTCACCGGAACGCTGCTGCTCGCGACCTACTGGCATATCGACGAGTTCAACTGGAACCCGTTCCAGACGCCGTTGGCCCACCTCTGGATCGTCCTCTATATCTTCGAGCCGGTCGTGATGGTGTATCTCGTCCCGCGCGGCATCATGCGCGCCG
>JANMPL010000085.1:0-3673 GCA_031369845.1 Chloroflexota bacterium | reverse complement strand
TCGTCGAACAACCGGGCATTCTCGAGCGCAACGCCCGCACTCGAGGCTAGGGTCGACAGCAGTCGCGCATCAGCGTCATCAAATGCGTGCCGCTCGATGCTCTCCAGGTCGATGACGCCGATGACATCGTTCCCGGCCGGGATCGGGACGCCGAGGAAGGATTCGTGCTTGACGGACCCGAGGAAGATCGCGCCCCTCGCCTCGCTCTCCTCGAGCGTCCTCGTGACCACCGGCCGACCTGTCTGGACCACGATCGCGGTCAGGCCAGCCCCGAGCGGCATCGGCTCGCTCCGGATTCGCTCCCCCTCCTCGATCTCGAACGGCCAGCGGATCAGCCCGGCCGTCCGGTCGAGGAGGCCGATCGAGATCGACCGAGCCCTGAAGATGTCACGGATGCGCTCGCCGACGAGCTCCACGATTGCGTCGAAGTCGAGCTGCTGCGCGAGGGCCAGGCCGATCTCGTTGACCACGGCCAGTTCGCTGTTGCGTTGGCGCACCTCGTCGATCGCCCGTGCGCGGGTCAGGGCCGTCGCCACGTGCTGTCCGACGAAGGTCAGGATCCGGACGTCGTCCTCCGTGTACTTCTGGCCCAGCTCGTACGTCTGGATTACGAGCGCACCGAGGGTTCGTCCCTCCGAGCGCAGGGGCACGCCGAGCCAGTCCTCGCCCACGGCCCCGACCATTGCAATCTCGCCACTCGCCACCAGCACCTCGTGCCGTGCGCGGGGGATGTACTGCGGCTCGCCGGTTCGCAGGACATAGGCGGTCGCTCCGCTCGCATTGCCGATCCCGAACGGCTCCCACAGGTTGGGGTCGGGAACATCGAGGTCAACCGAGTCGCTGTAGTACGGGAAGTTGATCATCTCGCGCTCCTCGTCGTAGAGCGCGATGTAGAAGTTCTCGCCATACATCAGCTCGGCGACGATGCCATGGATCGCCGCATAAAACGCCTGCATGTCTTGTGCGCTGCTGGCCGTCTCGGCGATGCGGTAGAGCGCCGCCTGGACCTTCTCCCGGCGCCGAGCACTCGCCTCGAGCGCCTCGAGCTCCGCGACCCGCGCCAGGGCCGCGGCGAGTTCATCGCGTCCGCGCTCGGGCTCGGGGAGTTGGACGTTCATCAGGACCTGATCGTACTTCCTCGTAGAGCGCGGCTAGTCGCCGCCAGGCGTGGCGTCGAGCCGTATCGCGATGGTCGTCGGCCGCCCATCGAATGCGAGCAACAGGGGTTCGGCTGACGGGGAGAGGTGGCGCCGGACGGACTCCCCGCCTTCGCCCAGCATCACGTCGGCGGCGAGACCGACCGACCAACCGTCGGGGGTGACCTCGTGCGGCCAGATCCGGAGCTCGCGCCAGTCGCCCCCAGGGATCGAAGCCGTCGCGGTCGCGCCGTACCCGTCCACTGGGGCGTCGGCGATTACGGCTTTCCCGGCGGTCGTGGCCGAGAGGGTCGTTCGCCTCTGCCGGCGATCGACCCGGAGCTCGACCACCGCGCGGCGTTGGAAGGCTCCGCTCCGCCACACCCACGCGATGAGCCCAATCGCGAAGGCCGCAACGATCAGGGCAGCCGCTCGCGGGACCGGGTCGTCCCAGATGACCAGGCCATGCGCGGCGACGGCCGTCACGAAGAATCCCAGGAGGGTGACGACGACGGCAGGGTGCCCCAGGATGCCGAGGACCCGGCCGGGGACGTATTCGCCCTTCCGGCGCGCGGCAAGGATCAGGAGCATCGGGAAGACACCGGTGACGAGCGGAACGACCAGCACGCCCGCCAGTGCGACCGTGCCAACGAAGTCGTCCTTGCCCGCAAGGACGATCGCTTCGAGGCCCAGGCAGACCGCCGCCGCTGGGGCCAGGCCCACCATGAGCCGCCCGCGCCGCGTCCTGGACAGGCGATCGAGCAGACCGCCCCCGGTCGGCGATGGCCTCGGCAGCATCTCGATCACCTGGTTGTACAGGCCCAGCGTCACATACAGCGAGCCGATGCCGATCGCCAGCACGACGTACAGCGACCCGAGGACGCTGACGGCCGGGCCAATCGCCTCCGCCAACGGGGTGATCGCCGTGCCATTGGTGGCGAGCAGCGGCGCGGGGCCCAGCACGCCCAGGAAGGCGACCGCGGCGAAGCAATACAGGACGATGATCGTCGCCAGTGCCGCGAGATTGCCCCAGAGGAGCGATCGGCCGCTCGGCTCGAGCGTCAGCACCAGTTTGGACGCGTTGGCAGCCGAGGTGTGCCCGAAGAACGCGGTCAGCAGGACGCCGAGGACCAGGCCCACGACAGCAGGCTCGATCGGCCGCCCGTCGACGATCGGAAGATTGCTGTAGGCGAGGTTCGCCAGGTCGACCTGCGGCATGGCAATGACGACGATCGCGACCACGAGCAGGAGGTTCACGATGCCGATCACCACCGCGGAGGCGATCGTGTCGTCGAGGCTCTCGTGGCGCAGGACGAAGACGTTGACCGCGAACAGGACGGCGATCCAGATGCCGATCGGGATCCCTGTGGCGCCGGCGAGGACGGAGCCGAAACCGAGGAAGTAGACGAAGAACGTGATGACGTTGAACAGCCCGAGCATGATCGACAGCGTCGACGACGGCACGCGCCCCAGCAGCTCGCGAACGAGCCGCGAGAAGTACGCCGTCCCGTAGCGCATGCTCCCATTGCGGATGACCGACTCGGTCAGGGCGCCCATCGTGATCAGGTTCACGCCGCCCAGAATGAGCAACAGGACGACGCCTGGCAGCGGGCCGAGCCCGGCGAGGGCGAGCGGCACTGACATGATCCCTTCGCCGAGGGTCTCGGTCACGGCCAGGAAATAGGCGATCCAGAACGGCGGCAGGCGGTCGAACCTCGCCGCGAACCGCGCCAGTCGCCAACGGATCCGGTCGGCGAGCCGAATCTGCCCGGCGTAGATCGACGCCAGGGGGACGTGGTGGAGACGCTCGAAGGCGGCCGCCACGGCAGGATCATCGAGGCCCAACACCGCCCGGAGCCTGGGCACGTCCTCCCGGCGGAAGCGGTATTTCGAGCCGATAAGTCGGGCGATCGCAGCGCGCCCGTCGGCCAGGTCGGGCACGAGTGCCGCCCAGTCGGGCGCGAAACGCTCGAGATCGGCGATCGTGGGCGGGTTCGGCAGTGCGCCGCCCGTCGCCATGGCCCTCAGGAAGTCCTGCTCGCGCTCGACGACGGTCCGCTCCCCGACGTAGGCGGCCCGGTTGATGCGGGACGCGGCGACGAGGCGCGCCGTGGTGCCTTCGATGGCGAACAGCACGGTGCTCGCCCGCCGGGCCGGAAGACCGCCCAGCAGCTCGTCCCGCGAGAACATCGGCTTGGCCGACGGGACGAGCGGCTCGCTCACCCCCTTGGGCCGGGGACGACGTGTTGCGCGAGAAGGCGGTACTGCTCCGTGAGGGGGTGGTCCGGGTACCGGAGGGCAAAGACTCCTTCGCTGCCCAGCCGCATCAGGTCGTCGGAGTGGGGGAGCACGGCAGCAACTTCGCAGGCATAGGTCGTGGCAACCCGCTGCCGTACCGATTCAATGTCGAGGTCCGTCGGCGTCTTGTTGACCAGGATGCTGATCCTCGGGACCTCGAGTTCCTTGGCCACCCGGACGGTGATGCCGGTCCCCTCGAAATCCTGCTTGTCTGGCCGCATGACGATGAGCAGCGCATC
>JANMPL010000078.1:0-5176 GCA_031369845.1 Chloroflexota bacterium | reverse complement strand
CTGGATCGGATTCCGGCGGCCGCTCGTCGGGCATCGCCGCCCGCCCTGCCGGAGGTCAACGAGCCGGAGGTCGTCCGCCACTACGTCAACCTGTCCCAGTTGAACTACGCCATCGACACGGGTTTCTACCCGCTCGGCTCGTGCACGATGAAGTTCAACCCGAAGCTCAACGAGTGGGCCGCCCGCCTGCCCGGCTTCGCCAGCCTCCATCCGCTCGCGCCCGACGAGATCGCCCAGGGCACGCTGCAGCTGCTGTGGGAGCTCGAGGAGATTCTCGCCGAGGTGAGCGGCATGCGCGCGGTCTCGCTCCAGCCGGCCGCCGGGGCCCAGGGCGAGCTGTGCGGAATCCTCATGATCCGCGCCTATCACCGCAGCCGTGGCGACACCGAGCGCGACGAGGTCCTCGTCCCAGACTCGTCGCATGGCACGAATCCCGCGACCACGACGATGGCGGGCTTCCGAACGATCACGATCCCGTCGGCTGCCGACGGCGGCGTCGACGTCGACGCGTTCCGGGCGGCCCTCGGACCGCGGACGGCCGCGGTGATGATCACGAATCCCTCGACACTCGGCCTGTTCGAGCGGCGGATCGGCGAGCTGCTCGACGCCGTTCACGAGGCCGGCGCCCTCGCCTACATGGACGGCGCCAATCTCAACGCGATCCTCGGCCGGTTCAAGCCCGGCGAGGCCGGGTTCGACGTGATGCACTTCAACGTCCACAAGACGTTCAGCACGCCCCACGGCGGGGGCGGTCCCGGCGCCGGCCCGGTCGGAGTGGGGAACAAGCTGCTGCCGTTCCTTCCGGCCCCCCGCGTCCTCCGCGAGGACGACGGCTCGTTCCGGCTCGAACGGCCTGGCGAGCGCCCGACCTCGATCGGTCGGCTCCGGAGCTTCGTCGGCAACACCGGCGTCCTCGTCCGCGCCTACGCCTACCTCCGGGCGCACGGCGGATCGGGACTCCGCCAGGTCAGCGACGACGCGGTTCTCGCGGCGAACTACCTGAAGGCCCGCGTCTCGGCGGCCTACGAAATCCCGTACGACAGGCCGTGTAAGCACGAGTTCGTCGCGTCGGCGGCCGCGATCAAGAAGCGGACCGGTGTGCGGACGCTCGACATCGCCAAGCGGCTGATCGACTACGGCTACCATCCGCCGACGATCTACTTCCCCCTCATCGTCGAGGAGGGCATGCTCATCGAGCCGACGGAGACCGAGTCGGTCGAGACGCTCGATGCCTTCGCCGACGCACTGATCGCGATCGCGGCCGAGGCCGAGACCGACCCGGACATCGTCCGGGATGCTCCCCACACCGCCCCGGTTCGCCGCCTGGACGAGGCAATGGCGGCCCGCCAGCCCAACCTGCGTTGGCGCGGGATGACCGGCGCTGAGACTCCGTGCCCGGATTGAGGTCAAGTCGGTCGGCTGGTGCCGGCCTCCTCGCGGTCGCGCTCCTGACAGCATCGGCTTGCGATGCGATCGCCCCGTCACCGTCCCCGAGCCGCAGCCCGACGGCGACGAGCCCCCGGAGCACCCAGCCGGCCGAAGTGATCGATCTGACAACGACCGCCTACGTGGCCGATGCGGGCGCGGACGGCGGTTCGGTCGTCATCGGCGACTGGCAACAGGCCACCCAGTTCAACCCGTACTACCTCGGCCAGGGATCCGAACCCGCGGTGGCGTCGGCGGCCTGGGCGACACTTGTCACGGTCACCCACGATCGGCGCTATCTGCCGGATCTCGCGACGACGGTCCCGACCGTCGACAACGGAGGCGTGGCGTCGCCGGGCGAGGACGGCGAGGCGATGACCGTGAACTGGTCGTTGCGAGGAGGCCTCAAGTGGTCCGACGGCGAGGCGCTGACCTGCGACGACTTCAAGTACACCTGGGGTTGGGTCCTCGACAATGACAACTTCGGTGTCGTGACCGCGGGCTACGACGACATTAAGGATGTCGAGTGCAAGTCGGACACTCAGATGGTCTGGCACTTCAAGGCCGTCTACGAGGGCTACCTCGGGTTGATACCGGCGCCATTGCCCCGTCATTACCTGGAGCCGATCCCCATGGATCAGCAGACCCAGGGGGTTGGGTTCCGACCCGACGAGATCGCGAAGCTCCCAGTGAGCGGGCCGTTCCTGTTCCAGATCGTCACGCCGGATGTCGAGATCCGGATGGCGAAGAATCCCACCTACCTGAGCCCTCGGACCGGGAAGCCCGCCCATCTCGATTCGCTCACGTTCCACTGGTACCCGGATCAGGCCGCCCTGATCGCTGCCTATCGAGCCGGTGCGGTCACCATCGCAACCGGCTTCACGGACCTCGACCTGCCAAAGCTCGTCGAGCTCGGCGACCAGGTTTCGACCCGACCCTCCTTGACGTACGAGGCGCTTCGGCCGAACTGGTCGGATGAAACTTGCTCCGTCTCCTCCTCAGTTGGAGATCGCGGCGTCGGCTGCCCGATGTCCGATCCCGCGATTCGACACGCGCTCGCCCTCGCGATCGACCGGAACGCGATCATCACCAAGGCCTTCGCAAGAACCGGGGCGGCGCCGGCGACGAACGTCGATCCCTTCGCCTGGTTCTACGCTGAGCGGCCGGCACCGGCCTTCGATCCGGCCGCGGCGATCAAGATCCTCGAAGAGGCCGGCTGGAAGGACGCTGACGGCGACGGCATCCGCGAGAACGACGGCCTCGTCGCCCGCATCGAGCTATGTACGACAGACCGCCAGGCACGACTCGATGCTGCGGCGCTCGTCAAGGCCTCGCTGCTGGATGTCGGCATCGACGCAGTCACGACCGTGGTCGATCCGGCCGACATGTTCGCGACGTACGACCGGGCGAGCAGCGCGACGGTGTGCGCGCTGCAGCGGGGCCACTTCGATCTTGCACTTCACTCCCTGACCTCGTCGATCGATCCCCGCGACTACTACTTCAAGTACCACAGCAGCCAGTTCGCGCCCGATGGCCAGAACGACGCGCGGGTGAACAACGTGGGAATCGACGTTGCGCTCGAAACCGTCACGAGCAGCGTCCATCCGGCGGTCATCCGGGACGCGATGGTCGAGTACCAGGAAATCTACGTCGAGCAGACCGTCGAGATCCCGCTCTACGTGTCCGAGACCGTGGAGCTCCACGCCCTGAAGGTCGGCAATGCCGTCGGAGCCTCGCCCGTCGGAGGCGCCACGTGGAATGTGGCGGACTGGTTCGTCAAGGGCTGATCCTGCACGGGCGAAGCGATCGCCGAGCCTCTTCGGTTCCTGAATCGTGCACCAACTGAACCTTTTCTTCGCCGAAACCGTATCGTTTAGTCAAGAGAGGCCCCGGGGGCCGATCCGCGCGCACGGAGATCGAACCACGGACGACACTGCGGGAGGCGCAGAGTCGGAGGCCATCAAGAAAAACGACGCCGCGCTGGTGCGGCGCGTCCAGGCCGACGATCTCGACGCCTTCGAGGAGTTCTTCGCCCGCTATCGCAACCCGATCTACCGGACGGCCTACGGGCTGACCGGTGATCGTCAGGCTGCGGAGGAGATTCTCCAGGACACATTCGCTCGTGCCTACCAGCATCGGCACGCGCTGCGCCTGGACATCTCGCCGCTCCACTGGTTGCATCGCGTCTCGCTGAACCTGTGCTACTCGCGCCTGTCGCGGCGGCGCCACGTCGCGAGCCCGATCGACGAGGCGACGGCCCAGACGTTGCCGGATGACCGGCAGCTCCCGGCAGACCGGGTCGAGGAAGAGGAACTGCGCCTGATCGTCCGGGACGGCATCGCGACGCTGCCGGAGAAGCATCAGGCCGTGATCGTCCTCTACTACCTCCACCGCCACTCGCTACAGGAGACGGCCGATGCGCTCGGCATCCAGGTCGGGACCGTCAAGTCGCGACTTCACTACGCGCTGCGTCGCCTGCGCGGCCACTTCGAGGAGCATCGGCGGATCGGCGACGAGTACTTGCCGGTCATGCGCGAAGAGATGGGTCCGAAGTCGCTGTGATGGACCTGAGCGGGAGCTGCCGCCGGCACCGCGCCGCGCTCGTCGACTTCGTCGATCGGGGCGACTTCGGCGACTCGGCCGAGGCCGCGTTCTCGCACCTCGAGCGATGCAGCCGCTGCGTCTCAGAGCTCGAGGCGACAGCGCTGACCATCACCGCCCTCCGCCGCCTCGGCGACGCGATGGCCCGCCAGGAACCGCGAGCGGACGCCTGGCCTCGGCTCAAGTCCCGGATCGAGTCCAGCGGCCTGGGCTGGCTGCGGGGTCGATCGACCCGGGCCGCTCACCTCGTGAGCGTTGGGCTGATCGGCTGCCTGGCGGTCTCGGTCGCGATTTCGGGGCCAAACGTGATCATCGAGGGGCCCGTTGCGCCCGCAACGCCGGCCTCGATCTCGGTGGAGGCGCGATTCAACGCGCCGGCGGAGGATCCCTCGCGCCGGCCCCGGCCCGCAACCGCCGCCGCCTCACCAGGAGAAATCCGAATCGACGTGGCGAGATGGACCGGGCCGGACGGCCTTGGCATCGCGCTTTCCTCGGCCCCCGGAGCAGGCGCCCGTCAAGGCGGGCCCATATGAAGGAGGAACGCATGACGTGACCGCGGTGCTGGGCGGTCCGGGCGGTCGGTTGACACTGTCCGACCCCATCCGCATAGTACCGGCAGCGCACCGATCCGTATGTGCCGCCGCTGCCGTTCGCCCAGAACGCCGCTTCGAGTTGGGAGGCTCGTCGGCGAGACGTCCGTCCTGACAGCGGTCCGTGGGGGTGCAACGCGTGTATCGGAATCGCGAAACCACCGGGTGTTCACCCGATTTCGGAGGAGAGTTCATGCAGAAACGACTGCTTGCCATGCTGGCGAGCGCAGTCATCGTCGTCGGAGCGTGCGGTGGAACCGCCTCGCCGGCGCCATCGGGCAGCGCAGCCGCGCCGTCCGTCGCGCCGCCCGGATCCGTGGAGCCGTCGGCGCCCCCCGCCTCTGAGGACCCTGAGGCAGTTCTGTTCAACTTCAAGTACGAGGCCACTGAAGGCAAGGCCGGCGGGTCGGTCATCATCGGCGACTGGCAGCCCGTGACCAACCTCAACACCTACTACGACAATGCCTTCACCACGACTCAGGTCATGGCGGCAACGATGCCGGGCCTTTGGGAGACCTCGTCGGACGGCCACTGGAAGCCGGACCTCGCGGCGAAGATGC
>JANMPL010000179.1:0-1796 GCA_031369845.1 Chloroflexota bacterium | reverse complement strand
GCGCGTCGGTGCTCGCGATGGCAGCCGGGGCCGACTTCATCAAGACCTCCACCGGCAAGGTCCAGCCCGCCGCGACGCTCCCGGTCACGCTCGTGATGCTCGAGGCCATCCGCGACTTCGAACGCCAGACGGGTCGCCAGGTCGGGATGAAGCCGGCCGGCGGGATCCGCGTCGCGAAAGAGGCGATCCAGTACCTCGTCGTGTTGTACGAGACCCTCGGGCCGCGCTGGATGAGCCCGGACTGGTTCCGTTTCGGGGCGTCGTCGCTCCTCAACGACGTGCTCATGCAGATCGAGAAGGAGCGGACGGGCCACTACCAGGATCCGGACGACTTCACGCTCGACTGATGGCGACGAGGGCAGCCGCGGCGAAGGCTCGGCCCTTCCCGACAGCCGGTCCGCTGCCGCCCGGCGTTTCCCTCCGGCATCTCCGGGCCCCCGACGACTACCGGGCGATGAACGCAATCGCCAACGCGATCCGGGCCGCCGAGGGCAACGAGTTCTACTCCACCGACGAGCAGTTCGCCACGTCCTACGACACCATGACCGAGTCGGATCCGGCGCAAGACGTCGCCATCGTCGAGGTTGACGGACGGATGGTCGGCTACGGCCGGGCCGGCTGGCGCGAGGAAGTCGGCGGGCTGCGCGTCTACGACGTGAATCCGCTCGTCGACTCGGCCGACGAGGCCACCTTCGTCGCGCTGATCGACGTCCTGGAGGCGAGAATACGGACGATCGCGGCGGGCCACCCGGCCGGCGAGAAGGTCCTGCAGGCCTTTGTCGGGGTCGCCTGTCCCCAGCGCGATGCACTGCTTCTACGAGCAGGCTACGAGCCGGTCCGCTTCTCCTACGTCATGATCCGGCCCAGCCTCGACGACCTGCCCGACGCGCCGCTGCCGCCCGGAGTCGAGATCCGGGAGGTCCTGCCCGAGCACCTGCCGCTGATCTGGGCCGCCGACCAGGAGGCGTTCCACGACCATTGGGGCAACACGCCCGGGACCGACGCCGACTACGAGCAGTTCGTGAACGACCCGGTCACGAACGACACGTCGCTCTGGCGGGTCGCGTGGGATGGCGACCAAATCGCGGGCCAGGTCCGGAGCTACATCAGTGCCGAGGAGAACGAGCGATTCGGACGGCGGCGGGCATGTACCGAGAACATCAGTGTCCGCCGGCCGTGGCGTCGTCGGGGTCTGGCCCGGGCGCTGATCGCCGCCAGCTTCCCGCTCCTGCGGGCCCGCGGCATGACCGAAGCGGTGCTCGGCGTCGACGCCGAGAACACGTCCGGCGCCCTCCGCGTCTACGAGGCCTGTGGCTTCAAGCCGGTGAGCCGATCGACGAGGTATCGGAAGCCACTCGCCTAGGTTCCCGCTGGCCCGATCATCGGGCCCGCTGCCTATACTTAGGCGCTCGTTCCATCGTGCACCTCGACACCAGGGGAGGTTCCACCATGGTCGCCCATGCATCCGGACATGCCGTCGAGCGCAGTCCACAGCGTCCCACGCGGCGACGGCGCGCCCGCCGGCAGGCATGGGCGATCGCCGTCACGGTGGGCGTGCTGGCGATGACGGGCTGGGCAGGTGTCGCGCCGCTCTCCGCCGCGACCGCCGCGCCGGACTTCGGTCCGAACGTGAAGATCCTCGATGCGAGCATGTCGACGAGCGAAGTCCAGGCGGTGGTCGACGGCATCGCGAACCAGCAGGTCTCCAGCCAGTTCGGCGCGAATCGATACGCCGTGCTTTTCAAGCCCGGGACATACGGATCGGCTGCTAGCCCGCTCAACTTCCAGGTCGGCTA